>JANPOX010000135.1:0-12083 GCA_031428235.1 Bacteroidia bacterium
AGGCATATTCATAATATTTTTGAAAAAGAACATGTTAGCAATGTAAAGTTTATTTGGTGTCCCAATTCAATGTCTGTTCCTCAAGAGAAATGGAATTTCATTATGGATGCCTATCCTGGTGATGAATTTGTAGATTTTGTGGGATTAGATGTTTATAATGGAGCAGGGCAGTCTACAACATGGACATCTTTCAGAAAAGTAGGTATTGAGAATTATTTCTTATTAACTGAGAAATTACCTCAAAAACCATTATTGATTTGCGAAACTGCATCCCGGGAAAGAAGGAGCCATGAAATTGGTAATGTTCAGAATAAACCTGAATGGATTGAACAAATGAGTAACGCACTCAAATCTGATATGTCTAAAATTCGTCTCCTTTCATGGTTTAATGAGAGAGATTATTTTAAAATAAATTCATCAGACGCTGCAAAAAAAGCCTATTTAAATTTTATATTGAAGGATGATTATTTTAAATCAGGTACCGAAAAATTTATTCCTCTAATTAAATAATATTAGAAAGATATATTGTATCCAACTCCATAAACTATATATCGTGCTAGAGGTGTTGCGGTATAAGAAATATCTTGCTTAAACCAATCACCTTGTTGTAATTGCATATGGTACATAACGTATAATTCTAATTTCTGTCGTTTATTGACTTTTATGTTTCCTCCAAAAAAAGTTCTGGCACGGCTTATTCCTATTAATTGAGGGTTATTAAGTGGAATATTTATATCCTCTTTCAAATAGAATGAAACTCTTTTAGAGTATTCATATTTTATGGTGATTCTGTTTCTATCATATAAATAAGCGATGTAACCGTCATAACTTGTAAAAGGACTTTTGTATCGACACATAAATAAATTGCGATACCTAAATTCAAATCTTCTGATATTTTTTTTAAATTCTAATCCGCCGTAATAGGAATGTCTTGTTTTGAAAACATCATTTTTATTTTCCTTTTCAATAAAGGAGTATCCGGCTATTAAATTAATCCCTTTATAGAATTTATAGCTAACCCTTAAATTTGCAGAAGCCCGCCCTAATTCTGACGCATTCTCTTTAAACCTGGTTTGTAACTTGAGTTGCATGTCAATTTTTTTAGTTACCTCTTTTGTAACTTTCAAATGAGTCCATATCTGCGAATCATCTGAATAATTTTGAGCATGTACTGCTATGAAGCTTAAAAAAATTAATAGCGTAAGACAAAATTTTAATAAACTCCTATTCATAGAAATATATTTTTAGCTGTGCAGAGTCCTTTAAAAAGTTTATTTTTTGAACTGATACTCTATGAACATTTATACCTGTTCTTAAACGGATATCAGCAAGTAATTCATCCTGGCGGTTTGATTGAATAAGTTCAATGTTTTCATATACAATGGTATTTGTATGTTCTTTCTTTGAAAATAATTTACTTTCTAATAGATATGTAATTAATAGGATAGTAACATTAACCCCACCTAAAAATAAGTATTCGTCAAGGTCATCTGCCCCTTTAATTTTTGTTACAGCGGAGACAAGCCCTATTGCAATACACAAAAATAAATATGTCATATCCTTAATTGAAATATTATCAGTACGATACCTTAGCATGCTAAATACAGCAAACAAACCAAAGGCGGCTCCCATCGATAAATCAACTTTATTTAGTAGAAAAGAAACAAGAAAAATAATAAGATTGAAAATAGCAAACATAAAAAAGAATTCTTTATGCTTGTAAATAGGAAAATAGATATAGCGAATAAGAACAAATACAGTGGCAAGGTCTATTAGTATCCTGAATACCATTTTAAAGGATGTTTTAGTTACAGCGTCTACATTTTCAACAACGATGTTATCATTAAGCATTTGTAATAGTGTCATAATCAATTATATGTTTAAGAGTTAGTAATTTTTTTTTGAAATTATTTTTTTTAATACCTTCACAAGTCAAAGCGATGCCCATACAATATTTACTGATTGAGCCTTCACGTATATGGTATTTTTTCATCATTTTTAAGAAGGCAGTTGATTTTTTTTTCTCTTGTTTTACTTCAGCAATCACTAGTCCATCAAGCTTTTTTGTAAAATCATTGTTTACAAACTCAAGATTGACATCAATTGTTAAACGTTCTAGTTCTGTCTTATGAACAAGAGTGTAGCGACTATAATTTACCCATATAGCAGGAATAAGTGTATTTGGATCATAAGGTTGAGTTTTATTTAAGAAAATTTTGTTTTCTCCCTCCCATAGAGTTGGTGGCTGAAGTTCATTGATTCTTTTCTTGATGGTTCTTCCTTTATTATTTTTAAATTTTACTTCCAAAAATCCTGTTTCAGACTCAACATATGTGCGATGCCTGATTTTGTAACGATTAAGTTTACCCATATGATGCTGCGAGTATAAATTCAATCCTTTTGTATCATAATAAAGGGTTTTATATTGACTGAGTCTTTTACCATTAATTTCAAGAACCCTATATTGGTCAGCAACCTCATTCATTACCATTTCAAATTGTTTAATGGTAAATAGGAATTTGGTATCAGTTCGGTTCATTAACTTTACCCGATCCATTTCCTTAAGGTCAATGGGTTCAAATTGGCTTAATATGTTTTCTGAATTATTCAATTAAATGTGTAGTTATAGGTTCTTACTGAAATTGTTCTGCCTGTGGCATCCAATGTTTTTTTCTCTGTTTTTAATCCTTTTGAATTATAAGTATAATAATGTATTCTTACTTTTCTCCCTTGATTATCATAAATCTCTTCTTCGGATTTTTCCCCCATTGAATTGAATTTATAAACCCTTTTTTCAGTGAGTTTCGTTTTGGCATCAAATTCCTCCTCCTCGATAACATCTCCATCTTTATTGTATTTAAATGAACGCTTTGTTTTTAGAAATCCTTCCTTATCAAAATCAATCTCTTGAACGGTTTCACCATTCTTATCATATTCGCATTTTTTATTATTACATGTTTTGCCATTTTCTGTATCCATGATTGATACTGCTTTGATATTGTTTTTTTTAATATCTTTTTTGCCCTGAGAATAGGAAAATACTGATAACAGTAAGAGCAATCCTATTATTGTGTTTCTTGTTTTCATACACTTCTACTTTATTTATTGAACAACTATTTTACCTGATGTAATACTATTATTAGCTTCTAATTGGTAAAAATAAATGCCTGCCGGTATTTGATTTCTTTCAAATGCTATTTTGGATTCTCCTGGTTGAACATTTGTATTTAAAAAACGGGCTACTTCTTTACCAACCATATCTGTTATGCATAACGAAACGTCTGCTTTACTCTCAAGTTTCATTGAAAATGTTGTTTTCGATTCCATCGGGTTTGGATAAACTATTAGGTTAGTAACGATACTATTTTCTTTTATTCCTACAACGCACCCTCCTGTTATATTAGCATCGAGCCACGAAATTCTATTGGTGATCCAAGTTTTCAGGTCATTCAATTCACTTATATAAGTTGCACCGGTTTGGTTCTGAGGATTTGGATTTATGTAAGCGCCTAATATTGGCCATTGCCTGAAATTTCTTTTTTGTGATTCATCTAACACAGTTGCGCTGGAATCAATATACTGGTGTAAACGATTAACATCAAGCACATTTGTCCTCAGTGTATTCCATCTACAATTTAATTTTGTTACAAAACTCGGATCCTGCATAAATTTTGTCCACCAAACAGGTATTGGATAGGAATTGTCCTGCAATTGATAGGCCCATCCAACACTACTAAAAGCATTATTATAATTACAGTTATGCCACGCTATATCATAATCCCATACAGGTCCTATGAAAAATTTTCCGCCTTCTATGATACTTTTTTTATACATATAAGTACTTAGTCGATAGCCGTCTATATTTTTACTAAGTTCATTAATGATAAAGAAATCAATGAATGCATCTGTATCAATATATTTTTGATAACCATTCACCGGATCTGAATAGGTGGGTGAACTCATCAATGTTTCAAAATCATTTACATATGTTTGGATATAGTTTTTTTGAGAAACAGTTATATCTGAATCTCTTGGATAAACATATTGAAAATAGAATTTAGAATTAGCAGGGCAATTGCCTGCTAATTGAGAATACCAACCGTCTTCTATAGGACGGTCAATTTTAATGATATATCCCCCACTAACATATGGAAGCGTATTATCTGTAGGATCTAATTTTGCTATGTTTATGCGATTGATATTTCTTTTTGGCTTTTCTACTAATGAATAGATACCTTGGTATTCATTATTTAAAAATAATTCAACATTTTTATAACGAGAAGAATAACGTCCCATTGAGCGGTACAGATCTAAAGTCAATGCATTTCTGATTAATGTTTTATCAAGATAGTTGGCCGACAATACCCAGTCGCTTTCTGCCGGCATACCAAGTAATGGTATATTTAATTCATTGCCTGCAGCATCATGTGTTTCGATTGAAAATGATTTTTTCTCATAGTTTTTACTACTATTTCCACGGATATTTATCTCTGCTTTGTTATTATATCCGTTCCATGTATCAGAAAGATTATTCCGTGCAGAACCATTATTAATGATACCCATATTCACAGTTGTGTTTACTTCTGTGATGGGTTGAGTGGTATTAATAAACACCAATGGTAAATTAGATGAATTTAAAATTACAGGGTGTGCAGGGGTATTTCCAAATTTAATGTTCCATGATAATAAACTTCCCGAATTAGTTGCCGGAAAACCATCATGCACAATAAGGTTCCATGTGCCGTTTCCTGCTTGACCAGTATTAAATCTGCCAAGGTATCCTACAGGCGAAAATGTTCCTGTATACGGTGAAGTACCAAGGGTTACTGTATTACTATTCTTGTCAAAACATGTATTTGTAAATCCGCTACCCGATGAACTGTTCCCTAATGTTAATTCTACAATAATTCCTGAAGGTGATTTCAGATAAATGTAAAGCTCTGATACATCAGGATGCGTAATAGAAAAACAAACTTGTTCAATACCATAAGTACTATCAATAGCGGAAGGACTTAAACCCGAAATAGTAATAGGGTAATAAGTATCCTGTCCGTTATTTAGTATAAGTCCGCCACCTCCTGAAAAAACCTGAGCTTTAAACATCAGTGAAAGAAATAGACATGAAATTGTAATTATTTTTTTCATTTATATTGGCATTGTATGGTATAGTATCCTATTTGGTTTTATAAAACCTCTTTTACTATCGGTTATTTTCACCTAGTTTAGCGTTTATACTCAACGTTGAATGAGGAACACTTCTTAATCTTTCTTTAGAAATTAATTCGCCTGTTCTGCTGCATATTCCATACGTCTTATTTTCAATTCTAATTAATGCGTTTTGTAAGTGTTCAACGTATTTCTGAAGTCTTAACGCATGGTTCGAAACCTCTTCTTTATGAATAGCGTCATTTACGTCTTCGGCTACATTATAAGAAGGCGAAGTATCATCAGTTCCATTATTGGTTTTGTGAGAAAGAATTTCTCTCAGAGCTTCATATTCCAGTTTAGAATTTTCTAATTTTAGTAATATTAATTCCTTGAACTCTTTTAAGTCTTCATCAGAGTAACGAATTTGTTTTTTTTCGTCATTAGATTTCACCTGTGTCAAATGAATTAATGGTGTTTCATTCTGAAATTGTGTTTTTTGATTTTCCATTTTGTTTTAGTGTTAACTTATAGTTATAGATTACAATTGTTCGGGGAGTAAGTTAAAATCACACACTCGTTTGTAAATATACTTTTAGGTTACACCGATAAATATATGTTTTCGTTTAAAATATATTTAACCTAGCCAGAAGGCGAAAAAAAACAATCTGTTAATTTTTTGTTAATAGAACAGCAACAAATCTAGATTTTGGAAAATAAAAAGTTTCATTTATATCATTGAATATTTAGTCTATTAGTTGAAACAGGCAATAAAATAGCCAGAAGCGGCTAAATTGTTGCCAATATCTGTTAATATAACGGTAAGAGCATAACCTTACATTGATTTCAATCGTATAGATGGTTAGTTACGGTGAAAGGGGATAAATAATAGCCAAAAGCAAATTAAAAATAGCCTACCGTTTTGAATACAAGAATCACTACAAACCTAAAACAAAGTACTATGAAACAAATAAAAAAATCACTACAGTTTTGTCTAATCATTATTAGCATAATCTTTTTTAGCCCTGTTAAGGCGCAAACAATTTCTAATCACTTTTTTGGCCAAAATGCCTGGATGCCTGATACAATCGGTACCTCTGTTTATTATGGTAAATTACATAAACAATGGAATAATATAAAAAACAGTAAAACAGCAGTTGTTCGATTTGGTGGTATTGGTGCAGATAAAAGTATGCCAACTAATTATCAATATATTAAAATGATTGACTCTATCCGCGCAAAAGGTATGGAGCCTATTATTCAGGTACCATTTGAAAACTGGAAATATAGTGCGCAACAAGCTGCAAACATTGTTAATTATATTAACGTTACTAAAGGTAGAAATATTAAATACTGGAGTATTGGTAATGAACCGGATTTAGGTTATGCCTATACCAATTCTACTCAGGTTGCTAATTATTTAAAATCATTTGCAACTGCCATGAAGAATGTTGATCCAACTATTTTAATCATGGGTCCTGAAACAGCTTGGTTTAATACTAATATAATTAATGGTTTAACTACTCCAAATGGTCCGGATGATATTACCGGTAAAGATGCAAATGGACGTTATTATTTAGATATAATTTCATTTCACGCTTACCCATTTGATGGTACTCAGACTAGAGCACAATTACTTACAAAATTAACATCAGCAGGTGGCTTACAAGATAATTTAGTATATCTGAATAGCCGTATTGCTGCTTGTAATTCTGCTCATAATAGAACTGGAACTTCAGCATTAAAAACAGCCATTACTGAAGCTAATATTGGATGGAAAAACAATGCAGCTGATAATTTAAATGGAACTGGTGCTAATAGTTTTATTGGTGGTCAATTTTGGGCTGAGATGATTGGAATATCTTTAAAACATGGTGTTGATTTTATTAATTTTTGGAGTGTTATTGAAGGTAATTCAAATGCTTTAAATATTGGATATATTGATCAGGGAACTGGTATTAAAAAGCCAATCTATTATCACTTTAAGATGTTAGCAGAGAATTTAAAAGGTACTTATGTAAATGGTACAACTAACCAGGCAAGCGTGAAATCATTTGGTAGTCAAAATTCTCAACAAATTGCAGTTGTAGTTTTAAATGAAGATTTGTCAACTACTCACAATTATAGAGTAAAGTTAAATACATCAGCAGTATCTGGAAACAATACATTAAAAATTAATATTAATGCGAATCTTGCTACTGAATATTCAGATGTTATACCAGCACAATCTACAGCATTATTAATTTTTAATTCAGCAGGTGTATTGGTTAAAAAATATGAGTACTCACTTAACTTACATGCTGTTTCTAACCTTGAGCCTACCATAACACAGAATATTGCAACAGCTGTTCAGGAACAAACGGGAAGTGAAAACACAGGACCAGATTTTGAAATAAAAAATGTGTTTCCAAACCCAACAAACGCAAAGGTTACAATTCAATTAAACAAACCAAACCGCGAAGAAAGAGAGTATAATATTGAAGTATTTGATATGCAGGGAAGAGTGGTTTTAACTAAGAAAGCAGATTTTTTTAAGGGAAATCAGGAACTGGATTTATCTCAATACAATTTATCTTCTGCAATGTATATTGTAAGAGTAAAATACCAAAAGATTTTAAAAACTGCAAAAATAATGTATATAAAGTAGGTGTAGTGACCTCTTGTATCGCCCCGGCTTTCTTATGAAAGTCGGGGTTTTCTTTTTATATGTAAAATGTGTTACACATTTCTTGTTTTTTTTATCAGGCCATTATTTCCCTCTTTTAGCTATTTTAAATTGAGTATTAACGAATACTACTATTTAATGCTCCAATCTCCAATAAATTTGTAGATAAATGAATGGCAATTCTAAGGAGGTTTTATGAAAAAAATCTTGGGCCTTCAAAAAAAATAAATATAAACTGTTTGATCCTGATTTAAAATGAGAGAGAATTTACCAAAAGTATTAATGTTAGGATGGGAATTTCCACCAATAATCAATGGTGGGTTAGGAGTTGCATGTCACGACCTTTCGGGAGCTATGTCTAAAATTGCAGATGTAACCATGGTGGTACCTAAATCCAGTCTTGAATTTAAAACAGATCGCGTAAAACTTATTGGGATAAATAATTTAGATGTAAATACCCTTCCAAATTATACATATAATTCAAACTCTACATTTGATCTTCATTCAATACCTGCAGATCTTGATCCATATTATAATACAAATACTACTTATTCAGTTGCAGATTCAAAGTCTGAAAATAAAAGCGATAATAAAACTAGCGTTTTTGATATAGATAATTTATATGGCGGTGATGTAATTAAGAAAGTTTCTGAGTTTAGTGATATTGCTTCATCATTAGCATCAACACTTGATTTTGATGTAATACATGCTCATGATTGGATGACAATGATGGCTGGTATGAAAATCAAAGAGCGAACCGGAAAACCATTAGTGATGCACATTCATTCATTGGAGGTTGATAGAAGCGGACCGCAAAGTACCGGATGGGTTTATGATCTTGAGAAAAAAGGAATGGAATATGCGGATGTATTAATGCCTGTTAGTAATTTTACAGCGCAAAATATTCATCAGTATTATGGTATTGATAAGAAAAAAATGTCTGTTATCCATAATGGAAGCATGGTTGTTCCATCCTTTAAAGGTAAAAGAAGTTTTAAAGAAAAAACTGTTTTATTTGTTGGTCGCCTTACAAGACAAAAAGGGCCAGAAAAGTTTTTAGAAATTGCTGCTAGAGTTTTAGAAAAAGATCCTAATGTAAGATTTGTGATGGCGGGCACAGGAGATTACTTTAAAACTATGCTTGAACAAAGCTCTTATAAGCATATTGGTAACAGATTTCATATGACAGGTTTTTTAAATACAGAAAAACTACATCATTTATTTTCTGTAAGCGACGTGTATTGTATGCCATCTGTTTCAGAACCTTTTGGTTTATCTGCTGTAGAAGCAGCGCAATTTGGAATTCCATGTGTTATTTCAAAGCAATCCGGAGTATCAGAAGTTTTAAAAGGCGCATTAACATTTGATCATTGGGATATAAATAAAGCAGCAGATCATATCCTGAGTTTATTAACTGATCCGGTTTTAAAAAATAAAATAGTTGATGACGCGTATCAAAACTTAGATAACATAACGTGGGATATTTCTGCCCGCAAAATAATTGACTCTTATTCTTCTTACAATTTTATATAATAACAATTTAAACAAATCCCCATGACATCAATCTGCTTTTACTTTCAAGTACACCAACCATTTAGAATAAAAAATTATTCCTTTTTTGATATTGGTAAATCTATTTCCTATGAGGACGATGAAAAAAACGAAGAAATTTTAAATAAAGTAGCTAATAAATGCTACCTTAAAACTAATCGTAAAATGCTTGAATTAATTGAAAGGCATCAGGGTAAATTTAAAATAAGTTATTCAATTAGTGGAACAGCTATTGAGCAATTTGAAAAATACAGACCAGATATTCTGCAGTCATTTATTGATTTAGCTAATACTGGTTGTGTTGAGTTCCTTGCTGAAACTTATTCCCATTCTTTAAGTTTTGTATATTCTAAAAATGAGTTTGTAAGACAAGTGAAAAAACACGGTAAAATGATTAAAAAATATTTTAATCAGGAGCCGAAAATTTTCAGAAATACAGAATTGATTTATAATAATGAATTGGCTGTCTTCATGGAAGAAATGGGTTATAAAGGAATTGTTTGCGAAGGTGTTGATCGGATATTAGATGGAAGAAGTCCGAACTTTTTATATAAACCACAAGGAGGAAAAAATGCAAAATTATTATTAAAAAATCATTTGTTATCTGATGATATTGCTTTTAGATTTTCAGACCGTGGATGGAAAGAATTTCCTTTAACTGCAGATAAATTTACAACCTGGGTGCACTCAGTGGCTAGCAAAGGAGAGACAATAAATTTGTTTATGGATTATGAAACTTTTGGCGAACACCAATGGGAATCTACTGGAATTTTTGATTTTTTAGATCATCTACCGGCAGAAATATTAAAACACCCGGATTTTGATTTCAAAACTCCTTCTGAAGTAATAGCGAGCTATCCAACTAGAGATACTTATGATGCACATAATTTTACCTCATGGGCTGATACTGAGCGTGACTTATCAGCATGGTTAAGTAATTCAATGCAGTTGGAAGCTATAAAACAAATTTATTCAGTGGAAGAGTCTGTTAAGGCTTGTGGTGATCATGAAATATTAAAGGTGTGGGAACGTCTTCAAACATCTGATCATTTCTATTATATGTGTACTAAATTTTGGAATGATGGAGATGTACATAAATATTTTAGTCCGTTTGAATCTCCTTATGATGCTTATCTGTATTACATGAATGTTTTCAGTGATCTTGAATGCAGATTAAAAGAAATAGAGGAAAAAGATAAGCTTGAAATTCATCAAGCAAATCAGATTCCAATCCAGTTTCCAACTGAAGCTCATGTTGTAGAAACTTTTATTGAAAATATATCCCAGGCGGTATTAAAGAATACTGAATTTAATGAAACAGCAAAGTACTTAGCGGCTGTTTAAATACAAATTGTTTTAGTTAAAAGCCATTGGAAATATATCCAATGGCTTTTTTTATGAAATATGATTTAAAATTTTACTATTTATTATTTTAGAAATAGATTCTTGTGTTGCACCCTTTTAGATACTCTAAATAAATTAATATAGAGTAAAAAATATCATGATGCAAAACAGATTAAAAGTTTAATGTAATACCGTGAAATATGTTCATTTTGAGAGAAATACTATCTAAATGATTGAAGAGATCTATTGTAATGGCTTATTAATTTGTTCTATGCCTTTGTGTAATCTTTGCTATTCAACTTCTTTTCGTTATATATGCAAGACAAATACTATTAATTAATCATCATAGGTTCTTATTAAAATAATATTCAATAAAAAAACCGTTGAGTTAAATTCAACGGTTTTTTTAATAAATTTATTATGATATTATCTTTGTTGGTAAAGAGAATCATTATTGTTTTGATTCATTTGAGTTCCAATTGAAAATGTTAAAGGAATATCTTTTAATGGAGTATTCATATCAGCCGGTAAAGTTTCTGTAGACTTGGTTTTAATGAAGTCTTCTTTGGTTATAGTTGCCAAATATTGAGAAGGGCTCAAACCTGTAACCTTTTTAAATTGATTGGATAAGTGAGCTAAACTACTATAATGCAATTTATAAGAGATTTCTGTTAATGTCAATCCTTCATAAATAAGTAATTCCTTAACGCGCTCAATTTTTGTAGCAATTATAAAACTTTGAATACTGCAGCCGTGTACTTTTGCAAATAAATTAGCCATATAAGTATAATGGTAGCCTAATTTCTCGCTCAAATAATCTGAAAAATTCGTTTTTATCTGTTCTTCAGAATAATATACCTGCTCAATAACAGTTTTTTTAATTTTCTCAATTAAAATATTCTTCTTTTTATTGATTAGCTCCACACGCACTTTATCTAATGCCGCATCAAGCTTCTCGGATGAAGCACTTTCTTGTGCAATTGGTTGAGCAATTTTTTGGTTTATAAAAAGATTCGGCTGCATTGAACCTGGTAAAGAAGATCCTTGATTAGTTTGGTTTTGATTCATCATGTCTTAATTAGTTTAATTTGTTATTAATTATTTTTATAAGTTATATATTTCAGAGTTCTTATTTTTTTAAAGGTACTTCAGGATTTTAGGATTTAGCAGTGTATTCGTTAATAAGGCATTTAGGTTGGCTGAAAAAGATACAATAATCGTTATACGTTGGTTTTTAACTGGTGAAACTGTGTTTCTATAGACAAGAGGCCTTTTAATAGAGGTATAAGGTGGATTTTATTAGCATTTATGGTAGTTTTCCACCAGAGACAAGGTATTTTTCTATTTTTTGATCCAGTTGAGCACTATCCAGAGCTCC
>JANPOX010000136.1:0-10653 GCA_031428235.1 Bacteroidia bacterium
TCACTAAATATTTGTCATCAATGTTATATACATCGCGGACTTTACCCTTATAAAAACTTTTTTGGTTCGGAAAATGGAATAGAGTGGCTGTTAATGCAGACATAGTTTAAATTTTGAATGGCAAATATAAAAACTATTCAGGTTTTATATTTTAGTTTTACTCACAGATTACTCACATTGTGCATAAACCCATAATCATATGTTTTTGAAACTATGGTGTAAGCAATAAAAATGGTTAAGTAAATTCTATTTTATAATGATGGTTGTTTTTTTGTTTATTTATTAAAATGATATATTTATTGAATGAAAAATTTATCATTGGCTCTTTAATTAAAAATAGTGGAAAAGAAGAAAGTTATAGTTTCTGTCATTAATGATTTAATCACCGATCAAAGGGTGGCGCGAACGTGCTCTGTTCTGTTTGATTTGAATTATAAAGTAGTGTTGATAGGGAGAGAACAAAAATTATCTCGCCCAATGGAAAAAAGAGATTACGATTGTAAACGCATGAGATTATTGTTTGAACAAGGCCCACAGTTTTATTTGTTTTTCAATCTACGCTTATTTTTTGTTTTGCTTTTTACAAAAGCAGATTTATTGTTGGCAAATGATTTGGACACATTGCTCCCAAATTATTTGGTCTCTAAAATAAAAGGTATTCCATTAATATATGATAGCCATGAAATTTTTTGTGAAGTGCCTGAATTAGTGAATAATCCAGCAAAAAAAAGAGTTTGGGCCAAACTGGAATCATGGATTATCCCTAAATTAAAATATTGTATCACTGTTAATAAAAGCATTGCCGATTATTTTACAACTAAGTATAATGTGCCATTTATTTTTGTACGGAATATCCCTGATTATACTAAAAAGGAGAACTTAAAATCACGGATCGACCTTAATTTACCTATTGGAAAAAAGATAGTTATTTTACAGGGTGCAGGAATTAATGTTCAGCGCGGTGCTGAAGAGTTAGTTGAAGCCTTCCAGTATATTGATGAATCACATTTTTTATTAATTGTTGGAAGTGGGGATGTCATTCACCAGTTAAAAGAAAACGTCATTAAGCTTTCTTTGCAAAATAAAGTTAAATTTATTGATAAAATTCCTGCATCAGAATTAAGGCATTATACTTCAAATTCAAACCTGGGAGTAACGATAGACAAGGATTCTAACATGAACTACCATTTTTCATTACCTAATAAAGTATTTGATTACATGAATGCAGGTATTCCGGTTTTGGCTACACGACTTCCTGAAATTGAAAAATTAGTTAATGACTATCACATTGGCACATTTATTGAAAACCATGAACCGCAACACATTGCTGAACAGATCAAGAGTTTTTTAAACAGCGAGGATTATTTAAAATATAAAAGTAATACAGTCATCGCATCAATAGAAAACAATTGGCAAACTGAAAAGCAAAAATTAATTAAACTCATCAATGAAATTTCGTAATTACATATTTGTTTCTTTTTTAATTCTTTCTTCTATTTCATTCTCTCAACCTTTTTTCTCCAATATTGATTCTTTATTGATAAAGAATGTGGACGCGTTAAATAAGAGAGATTCTATTTATTATTCAAGCCTTTTAAATCATTCTGCCATTTTTAAAGGAAAAACCATATTAACAAAACAAGATTCTCTTATTGCTTTAAAACCGTTTTATGAAGCATTTTCAGCGGTGATAGAATCGATGAAAGAAATGGTTTTAAGTTCTGATTTTACTATAGCCTACTCGGGGTATGAATGTTTGTATAATAAAATGGATCTTTCCAAAGTCAGTGGAAAAACTCGGTTGAAAGTAAGTTTAATTTTAAATGATTCTTTTTTAGTTCGAATGCCTTTTACAATTATGGCTGATAACGGGCAGTATTCCATCGACTTTCCTATGATGGCTATGTTTATTGATGAAAAAGAATAATTCTTTTATATTTAAATCGTGAAAGAACAAATTAAAAGAGTTTTGCGTAAATCCAGATATGTTGTTTATAGGCAAACGATTATAAGACCCGTCGATCATGTATGGACGTTTTTAGGGGCCTTTATTGGAATTGCTTTATTAGGTTATCTTCAAGGTACTCAATTTGGAGAAAATGATAATATTTTATTAATTGGTTCTTTTGGTGCCACGTCCGTTTTAATTTTTGGTGCTACCAATAGCCCTTTAGCACAACCACGTAATTTAATTTTTGGACACTTGATAAGCGCATTTATTGGAGTTTTAATGTATAAACTTTTTCCCGAACATATGTGGCTTTCTTCTGCATTAGCAGTATCATTATCCATTGTTGCAATGCAGATTACAAAAACAATGCATCCTCCGGGCGGCGCAACCGCTTTGATTGCAAATATTGGTTCAGAAAAAATAAAGGCTCTGGGTTTTGGTTATATTCTTTCTCCGGTATTTTCGGGAGTGGTTATTTTATTTTTGGTCGCGATTATTGTAAATAATATACCTAAAAACAGAAGTTACCCCTATAAAAAATAAATTATTTCCTCTCACCAATCTGTTGCCGCCACATAGCATAATACAAGCCTTTTTCAGCAATAAGATCTTCATGTTTGCCTTGCTCAATGATTTTTCCCTGTTCCAAAACATAAATTTTATCAGCATGCATAATCGTTGATAATCGATGTGCGATTAAAACAGTAATCTGATTTTGTCTAAAGGATATATCACGAATAGTTTTCGTAATTTCTTCTTCCGTGATAGAATCCAAGGCAGATGTAGCTTCATCAAATATCAATAAATGTGGCTGACGCAAAAGTGCACGGGCAATAGATAACCGTTGTTTTTCTCCGCCACTTAATTTAATTCCTCCTTCACCAATCGTTGTATAAATCCCGTCTTGGGTTCTGCTTAATAAATTCTGGCAGGCTGCTTTTTTTAAAACATCCAGCACTTCTTCATCAGTAGCATTTGGTTTAGTGAACAACAGGTTTTCTTTAATAGTGCCGCTGAATAATTGCGAATCCTGCGATACCAAACCCAATTGCCGGCGTAGTTCCGTTAAGTTGATGTCAGTTGATTCAATATTATTATATAATACTCTTCCTTCGTTTGGCTTATATAAACCCAGTAATAATTTAACTAAAGTTGTTTTTCCGCTCCCGCTAGGGCCAACAAATGCAACAGTTTCTCCGGTTTTAATATGAATGTCAATATTTTGAACTGCGTAACCATGTGATGTATTATGAGCGAAAGAAACATTTTGATAATGTACTTCTTTTATATCCCCTAAAACAGAAGGAGACACTGGCACTTCTTCTGAAGGAGAATTCATGAGCTTTGCAAAATTATCCATGCTTACCTTTGTTTCATTAAACACAGCAATTACATTTCCCAGTTCCTGTAAAGGATTGAAAATAAAGAAGGAGAAGAACATCAGTGTAATCAAATCTCCAACTTTAATTATACCTTGAAATACAAAACAATAAAGCGCGAAAACCAAAGCAGTTCTAACAAAATGAACGGTAGTACCTTGTATAAAACTCAAGGAACGAATGAACCTCACTTTTTTTAATTCAAGTCCTAAAATTTTTAAAGTGGTTGAATTTAATCGTTTCTCTTCCTGATCAATGAGCCCTAAGCTTTTAACTAACTCAATATTTCTTAAAGATTCTGTTGTTGCACCGGCTAATGCGGTTGTTTCACCTAAAATTTCTTTTGAAATCTTTTTTATTTTTTTTCCTAAAAAGGAACTCACACTGGCAATAATAGGGACCGTTACTAAATAAAGAGGTCCCAGCAGCCAGTGAATATTAATAGCATAAATGAACACAAATGTGATACCAATGATGGATTGAAATATTAGTGAAATAAACAAGTTCACAAACTTTTCAGTATCCGATTTTACTTTCTGTAGTTTTCCCAATGTTTCTCCACTTCGCTGGTCTTCAAAATCTTTGTAAGGGAGAGACAATGCCTTTTTTATCCCATCAGTATACATTTGAGCTCCCGTTCGTTGAATAATGATATTGGTAAAATAATCCTGAAAGTTTTTAGCAATGCGTGACATTAATGCGGCACCAATAGAAAGTCCAATAAAAAATAACAAACTATGAATGAACTGGCTTTGTGAATCGCCTATATGCCAGTAATAGGTTGCATCCTCTGTATGAGGGGCACTGAACCGATTAATTAGTTTTCCGGTTATAATAGAATCGCACAATGAAAAACATTGATTGATAGCGGCAAGAAAAAGTGCTAGTAATAAAAGCGGTTTATAGGCTTTAAGGTATGTAAATAAAATTTTCATGAAACAGAATTTAAAGAGTGCAAAATTACTACTAAAGTTTTTACCCAATCAATTAATAATTGATAGTGAATAACTATTTGGTTTATTGCTGAAATAATTAAAAACTGCCGGTAATTTAGCCCTATGAGTTTTGGTATTTGTTCCCTGAGTATAGTTCCCTGCCGGAAAGAACCATCCGGCACCAGTGAAATGGTAACACAATTACTATTTGGCGAAACATATACGATTATAGAAGATGGAGAAGATTGGTTACGTATCACAACTGATTATGATAATTATCCATGCTGGATCAGCGCTAAACAACATACCCGAATCATAGATACAGAACATAAAAATCTGCAAAATGGTATATTAAGTTCTGAGTTGGTTCAGGTAATCAGTGCTGCCGATCGCAGTATAGTTTTTCCAATTACAATAGGAGCAACATTGCCTGGTTTTAAAAACGGGAAATTAAAAATTGCTGAATCTGAATTTCATTTTGAAGGTCAAATTTCAGATATTAAAGTTAAAAAAAATGTAAATGACATTAAAGAAACGGCTTATCTGTTTTTAAATGCACCTTATTTATGGGGTGGTAAAACTCCTTTTGGAATTGACTGTTCCGGCTTCGTTCAAATAGTTTATAAATTAAATGGTTATTCGCTTCCTCGAGATGCGAGACAGCAGGTTGAATTAGGAACTGCTTTAAGTTTTGTAGAAGAAGCAGAACCTGGTGATCTTGCTTTTTTTGATAATGAAGAAGGAAACATTGTGCATGTTGGAATAATTCTTGAAAACCAACAAATCATTCACGCCAGTGGTTGTGTGCGTATTGATAAATTTGATCATTACGGCATTTTTCACTCGGATAATAAAAAGTACTCACACCTGCTGCGGGTCATTAAAAAAGTAATATGATGAACCTCTATAAATTGTATTCTTTGTCGTTGAACTTCATTTTAGCTCATCCGCCAGCTGGCAGACTCCGCTTTAAAAAATTTGTTCGCCTAAATTAACCCAATTTAATAAAGGTTCAAGGAATTTTCTTAATTTTGAGCATTAAAATAGTAAATCAGAAACATATAGTAGCATGAAAGATATATTCGAGAAAATTGAAAAGAATATGGGCCCGATCGGGGAACATTCAAAAGCATCTCACGGTTATTTTACATTTCCAAAACTAGAAGGAGATGTTTCCCCACACATGGGCTTTAGAGGTAAGAAATTATTAAACTGGAGTTTGAATAATTATTTAGGATTAGCAAACCATCCTGAAGTTAGAAAAGCAGATACAGAAGGCGCTGAAAAATTTGGATTAGCCTTACCAATGGGTGCACGTATGATGAGTGGAAACTCTGACCTACATGAGGAATTAGAAAAAGGTTTATCAAAATTATCACAAAAAGAAGATACCATTCTTTGTAATTTCGGTTACCAGGCTATGGTTTCTGCAATTGATGCTTTGGTTGACAGACATGATGTGATTGTTTATGATGCTGAAAGTCATGCCTGTATTTTAGATGGTGTGCGTTTGCATATGGGCAAGCGTTTTGTGTTTAAACATAATGATATTGAGGATTGCGAAAAACAATTAGTTCGTGCACAGCGGTTAGCAGAACAAACAGGTGGTGGAATTTTAGTGATTACTGAAGGAGTTTTTGGAATGCGCGGTGATCAGGGCAAATTAAAAGAGATTGTTGAATTAAAAAAGAAATTTACTTTCCGGTTATTTGTGGATGATGCGCATGGTGTTGGAACATTAGGTCCAAACGGTGGTGGAACAGGAGAGGAGCAAGGTTGCCAGGATGGAATTGATATATATTTTGGAACGTTTGCTAAATCATTTGCGTTAATTGGAGGTTATATT
The DNA here is from genome assembly GCA_031428235.1 of Bacteroidia bacterium. Taxonomy (GTDB): domain Bacteria; phylum Bacteroidota; class Bacteroidia; order B-17B0; family Aurantibacillaceae; genus UBA4416. The sequence continues at coordinate 6,112 of JANPOX010000136.1, forward strand.
AGCTCTACTAAACAGGTAGTTACGTTTCTGCGTTATAATATGCGTTCTCAAATATTTGCAAAATCCTTACCAATGCCATTGGTTTATGGTTTATTAAAACGACTTGAGTTAATTAATAAACATCCTGAGTACAGAACTAAACTTTGGGAAATTTCTTCTGAATTACAAAAAGGGTTAGTGGAAGCTGGTTTTGATATTGGAGTAACAAATACGCCCGTTACACCGGTTTATATGAGGGGTTCTATTCCCGAAGCAACTAATATGGTAATTGACCTGCGTGAAAATTTCGGTATTTTTTGTTCAATGGTTGTTTATCCGGTAATTCCAAAGGGAATGATTATTCTCCGTTTAATTCCAACAGCTATGCATACATCAGAAGATGTGAAATATACCATCGAAAGTTTCTCTAAAATAAAAGATAAACTATACGGTGGCCAATATGTGGCAGATGAAATTCGTGAAGGTTTTTCACAGGCTTTATAGTTTATAAATAAGATGTTTTCAAACACGCCATTTATCTTCTGATTGTGGCGTGTTTTTGTTTTAATAAATCAGATCAATACTATTAAAGCATTATGGAAAACAGAGAACAGCAATTAAAAAAAATATTACCGGAAATTGAAGGAAATAAGCCTTCAGATTCCGTAAACGAAAGTTTTCAGAATGATGTTTTGAGACCAATCTTAAAGTTTCAAAATGAATTAATCATCCAGTATTTTGAGCATTTTGTAGCGGAAAATAAAATTGATTTCGGTCTGTTAAAACACTCGCATAAAATAACAAGGGTTCATGATCTCTTTAAAACCAATATTCAGTTCAAGCAATTTTACATGGGATTTATTGTCGCTTATTTTACATCTAAAAATTTTGATTTTTATATTCAGAATAAAAAGGAAGTGAATAAACGTATCATTGCTATGTTGATCGAACGCATTTGTAGTCAGCTGGAAAGCATTAAGTAATACTTTATTCAAAAAGTAAACCATTTTAAGATTTATAATATTGCATCGCAATGAATGGCTTTATAAATATTCATACACACCATTTACCCAAAGATAATGGTGTGTTTTTATTTAATAACCGTTTTGGTTTTGATAAAAACTTGTTTGTAGGAAAGTATTTTTCCGTTGGTGTTCATCCCTGGGATGCAGACATTGATTTTTCAAAATTAGAACTGGAGCAAAATATTTCAAATGAAAACTGCTTAGCAATTGGAGAGTGCGGATTGGATAAGTTGAAAGGCCCTGATCAGGAAATTCAAAAAACACTATTTGAGACGCAATTACAGTTAGCAGTTAAATATCACAAGCCGTTAATTATTCATTGCGTGAAGGCTTTTGATGAATTAATAGAAGTTTGCCTCCCTTTTCAGGATGTTCCTAAAATAATTCATGGATTTAATAAATCAGCTCAATTGGCAAAACAATTAATAAATAAGGGTTTTTATTTGTCTTTAAATGATTCTATTTTGAAAAAAGAGAATTTTGATTTTTCTGTGATTCCCATGGATAAATTGTTTTTAGAAACGGACATGAATCCTTTAATTTCGATCGAAGACATTTACGACCTGGCATCAAAACGATTTAATGTAGAAATAGAACTATTAAAAGAGAAAATTAACCTTAATTTTACCACCATATTTTTAAAAAATGGAAGATAAACATTGGATGCAACGCACGCGCCTTTTAATTGGCGATACCGGTTTAGATAATTTGCAGAAGGCTCATGTTTTAATTGTGGGACTTGGTGGAGTAGGATCTTATGCAGCAGAAGCCTTATGCAGGGCGGGAGTTGGTGAGCTTACCATAGTGGATGGCGATGTGGTTGACCCAACTAATAGAAACCGCCAGTTGCAGGCTTTATCAACGACTCATGGTATGAGTAAGGCTCTTTTAATGCAGGAACGCATGCTCCAAATCAATCCTTTTATAAAGTTAAATGTGATTGCTGAGTTCCAGGATCCTGAAAAGATGATAGTATTACTTCAGAATCCTTTTGATTATGTGATTGATGCCATTGATAGTATAACCCCAAAAATACATTTAATAAAAACTTCTCTTGAAATGGGACATCAATTGGTTTCTTCCATGGGTGCTGGCGGTAAAATGGATCCTACACAATTAAAAGTGGTTGATATTTCAAAGACCTGTCATTGTCCGATGGCCTATTACCTTAGAAAACGATTGAAAGAGGTTGGTATAAAAAAAGGATTTAAAGCAGTTTTTTCTACGGAATTACCCGATAAAAAATCAATAATGAAAACGGACGGTTCTAATTTTAAAAAATCGGCTTATGGAACCATTTCATATATTCCCGCAGTTTTTGGAATGACCTGCGCATCTGTGGTTATTAGAGATTTAACAGATTGGAAAGAGATTAAATAAAAGACCTGAAAATGAAAATTAAAAAAAATTGACTTATCGCAATTTTTAATGCAATATTTTGTATTATTTAAATTAATCGTTAAGTTTGTGATTAGAATAAATCCCCCATTTATTTAAAATATAAATTATATAAAAAGATGAAAAAATTATTACTTAGTGCTACAGCTTGTTTAACAATGGCAGTTTCCAGTAATGCTCAACAGGTTCAACCTTGCGGTACTTACCAAGCTCGTGAAATTTATTTGAAAAAGCTTCCGGGCTATGCTGAAAAAGTACAAGCAGCTACTGCAAAATCTGATGCAGAATATCAAGCATTTCTTCAGAATATGGCTAGTTCTAAAACATCTACACTATCTGGTAGCTATACATTCACAATTCCAGTAGTGTTTCATGTGTTACATTTAGGAGAAAATGTTGGAACAGGTACCAATATAGCTGATGCTTCTTTAATAAATGCCCTTGCTCAGGTTAACAGGGATTTTGCAAGAGACAATTCGGATACCTCTAGCATTGATCCATTGTATAAACCATTATATGTTAATTCAAATATGCATTTTGAATTGGCAAAAAAAGATCCAATGGGAAATTGCACAAACGGTATCGTTCGTCATTATGACGAAAAAACGAACTGGTCACAAGCAGATCTTTTGAATTATAAATATAGTACGATGGCTGCAGGTAACTGGAATCCATCAAAATATTTAAATATTTATATTGTTAAAAATATTATTGATGATGGTGGTTCACCTGGTATGGTAGTGGGATATACTTATTTGCCGGGTACCTCTCCAATTGACCCTGCCGACGCAATCGTTTATCATTATGGATTTTTAAGCGGATTAAATGCACGTTCATTAAGTCATGAAATAGGACATTGGTTTGGATTAAGCCACACTTTTGGGGGCACTAACAGTCCGGGTTTTGAATGTGGTAATGATGATATTGCAGATACACCGCCAACAACAGGATTTTTCTCAACTTGTCCTAAATCAGCTAGTTATTTATTTCCTCCAACAGTAACTAATCCGGTTGATAGTTCGGATATTGTTAAAGTTACTTTTGGAGCGCCAGCAAATCCAGTGGGTTTAATGACGTGCACTACTTCTTTAAATTCATTAACAGGAAATGTCATCAAACCTATATTTGCGATGACAGGAACCACTGTAACTCCAAAAGCAGATACAGTTATTTATACTGCAAACGGAACTGCAGGTGCTTACTCAGATTTTTCAGGAGTGTATGGTAATGATTTTAATTCTGGAACAACCAACACAATAACTGTTAGAAGTATGGCGAAGTATACTGATAACAATTATGTGGGAATTTATTTTGATAAAAACAAAAATGGTAGCTTTAATGATTTTGGCGAAGCTATTTTGGTTTCATCAGCAAGTCTTTTTGGACCTCAAACATTCTCTGCAACTATGACAGTATCAGGATATGGAATTTACAGAATGAGAGTAATAACAGCTAACACACCTGTTACGGGGCCAACAATGACACCAGTGAGTGGTGAAATTGAAGAGTATAATTTTAATATTGGAACAACGCCTTCACCAGCAGCAGGTCCTAATTTAACTATGGCTAGTTGCTCTGATAAAAGACCTAATATTGAAAACATCATGGATTATTCATCTTGTCCAAAAATGTTTACACAAGGACAAACAGATAAAATGCGATTGTCTGCTCAGTCAATGGTTAGCTACAGACAATTATTAGTTGATACTACTAATCTGGTTCGTACAGGAATTTTGACATATACAGTAAATACATCTGTATCACCTAACGATACGGTTTATTTTGCTACAACCGCTGTTCCATGCGCTCCAATTGCGGATTTTGCAGTAAATAATTTTGCGAATTGTGAAGGACAGTCTTTAACTTTCAATAGTACATCCTATAATACATCTGTTCCAACTACTTTTTCATGGGTATTCGAAGGAGGTACACCATCAACATCTACTTTAGCTACTCAAACAGTAACATATGCTACTCCAGGTACATATTCAGTATCTTTAACAGTTTCTAATGGTGATGGAACAAATACAAAATCAGTTGCAAACTATGTGAAAACCAACTGGAATGCTGGCCAAACAACTTTACCTTATAGTGAAAACTTTGAAAGTGGACAGTGGTGGCCTGCTGGATTTGTGATTGA
>JANPOX010000137.1:0-4903 GCA_031428235.1 Bacteroidia bacterium
TTTGCACTAGCACCATCAATCACATTTCCGGCATAGGCTTTTGCTGTTCCCGTTACACTCACTTCATCATTTAATCGGTAACTGCCTTTAACCGGTGTAAATTCTGTTTCAAATTTCGGACGTTTATAATCTTCAACAGATACGTAAGCATTGCCATATCCATCAGTAATATGCATTTGTCCATTTAACCCATTTTGTGGAGCAATAAAGGAACCGGATACCGTTCCAAATTCATTACTGGTTAAATTTAATGAACTTACCTTTTGATAATTGACATCATAAAAAGTTAACGTAACAGGATAATTTGTTTTTAATTGATGATTTTTGTTATTGGTTGATTCCAGTAAAATTGATTTAAAGTAAACTGTTTGTCCCGGCCTGTAGATTGCCCTATCTGTATAAATAAAAGATTGAACCCGTGTGTAATTATTTTCGTTGGGTTTATAAGTGTAATAACTGTTATTGTTGAAGTAAGTATCATTACCATTTGTAAATTCTATAAAAAATTGTTTGTCATTTAAAGAGCTGTAACTCACATTTAAAAATCCCTGCTCGTCTGTTTTAAATGTCGGCCCTTTATTGATCCGGTATTCTCTGTCTTTATAATCGTAATGCTCGAACCAGATTTGTGCGGAAATGTTTTTTAGAGGTTCCCCTGTCTGACGATGCAAAGCGTAAAAATCGTAAGAACCATTATCTCTTCTTCTTTCAGTACTCGCAATGTCAGAGATAATGCAGGTGCTATAAGCTGACATATTATTAGTGTAGTTGAAATCTTCTGTGAGTGAATTTAATATGACATAATATCCGGCAGATAATTCAGGCAATTTTATTTCGGTATTGTGCGTTTGAAAATCCCCATCGTTTTCAATGTCTTGTGAAAAGGTAGTAACTAGTGGAAACGATTTAAATTTTTCAAATAGATCTTTTCCATATTTTTTCCTGAACAATTCCCTCAGTTCCTGACTCGATGTTTTAACTATTTTAAAATAGATCTTATTGACATTTTTTGATGTGACTAATGCTCTAAAAGGTTTTCCGGGTTCATTTACCTCTTCAATAGTTATGTTGTATGTTTTAGCTTCAATATTCTGAATGATATTTTTGCTATCTAAAGCACCATAAGAATTTGGAAATTTAGAAATAGCTTCCTGACAAATATCTTTGGCTATTTTTTTGTGCCATTTGTAGGTATCTCCCAGTAATGGCTTATATTCATTTGATTTCTGTAAATACCAATTAGCGATTCGTGTATCAATTTCAGTCACACGTGAGTTTTTTGAGAACTTAACCTGGATGGCTTTTAATGAATTTAAGTAGAGAGTATCCTTTTTCGGGTTTTGGGAATTAGTATGAGTATAATCCAATCGCATTAATTCGAGGTCAATTAAAGCGTCAGGGTTTGCATCATTTTTATGGAATTGTGTCAGATCCTGGATTAGCTTTAAGGCATAATATTTTGTTTCCAATGAATCGGAGGGATTTGTAATTTGAATATTTATAAAATCAGTATAAGGTTTTAAAAATTCATCGTTGTTAATGGTAAACCGATTAGCAGGCCTTGTTACATCTGTTTCCGGATTCATAAAATAACCCAAAGCACGATGACCTAAAAAATCATACAAAGTAGGGCGCCATTGGCGACAATCAGTTGTGCCTTCTATTAAAATGTCTTCATAGATGGCAATTTTAGTGCGCTTAAGGCTGTCTTTATTTTCAAGCGAGGCTTTGTAGTTTGAAATGATGGCATAATGAATGGCTTTCAGATCCCAGGTTTCAATGTCATCGTTTTTAAAATTTGATGTGGTAGTTCGGTTATAGAATTTCCATCGGTTATTCTGAAAATATTGGTAAAATGCATCAGCTAAAATACTTTGTAAAACAGGTTTAATTGGAAACTTTGCTTCATTTGCTTCATCCCTTAAACTGAAAATAGATTTCTCTAAAGAAAATTCTTCTTTATAGCTCTCAAATTTCATGCGGTGTAAAATGGCTTTTACGAATTGCGGAGCGTTATTCTCATTTTTAGCTTTTGCATAAATACCAGTTACAATTTTCAGTGCTGATTCAGTAAGTCCTTTATTTTCACAACTGTCCACTCTTTTCCAGAGTTTTTCATAATTGTCGTTTTTATTAAAGCTTAATAATGCGTTTGTTTTTTTTGTAAAGGTGTTTGAGAAAAATCCTAAAGAAACAAGTACTGTTGCAATTAACAAGAGAGCAACAGTCATGATTTTTTTTAACGTCATAAATTGATGATTTTAATATTGAGATACACTTCTCTAAACAATTCCATAAACCAACCGGAATTTATTCAAAAAATAATTATTCAGGTGTGGGTAAATGCCAGATAGCCCATTCTTCCCTACTTGGGCCATATACACCAGGTACAGCTAAGCCATTCATGCGCATTAATGTTGTTAATTGTCCGCGATGATGGCCTTCATGTTTAATTAAAACAGTCAGGATAATTCCTTTTGACCATTTTTCACCATACATATCTAGTTCTTCTATCAGATTTTCATCCTTCCAGTTTTTTTCAACCTCCTCTAATACTGATTTAGCTGCCTTTTCATAAACTGCACAAATCTCATTGATATCTTTTAAAGGTTCAGAATGTTCATCAGGACAATCAATAGTTAAACCGGCTTTACCAAGCATCTCACCCAAAGTAATTGTAATATGCCACACCAACCGTTGCATCGATCTTATCTTATCGTGCGGTTTTAGGTTTAACGTTTCGTTGTCAATACTTTTAAACACTTTTAACGTGGTTTCATATTCATATTGAAACGCTCTTGTAAAATCATTTATCGTCCTGAACATAGCTTTAGGTTTATAGGTTATTTATAGATATCCTTTTAATTTATAAATAGCATAGCCGGCTATTTCATGTATAATAAGATTTAGGCTAAACAAGGCATCAACATTTGGAATAAAACAATAATCAAATTCAAATTTCCTTATTCCTGTAATTTTGTTGGTAACGTAAGGCGTCATATTTTTGTAACCGGCTTTTTTAAATATTGCATTAGATCTACGCATATGATAGGAAGATGTAACTAATAGAATAGAACCATTAAAATGTAAGCTATCCAGGATATGTTTACTGAATATTGCATTTTCATAAGTATTTTTTGAATTATTTTCAATGATGATATTACTATCGGGAATTGAAATTGCTTCCAGATATTTTTTGATGAAGGCAGCTTCCCGGTGGTGCGGTTTATTGATGCTACCGGAACCGCCGGTAATGAATAATTTATTGACCCGTTTTTTATGATACAATTCTAAGGTTTGAAATAAACGGTCTCCGGCATAACCAAAATCAAATCTTTGCTGGCGTTCATCAATACGTCCCATTCCACCCAATACAATTGCCAGGTCATACCTTGTATCTTTTAAATAAATATCGCCATCTGTAACTTCCCATGCCCGTATTACTTCATCTACTAAAAATGAATTGGATATAACATACATAAAAATGATTAACCCAAGTATCCAATTTTTAAAAGACGTGTACCATGCTTTTTTTAATAATGCCAACAGCCCGAAAAATAACCAGATATAGGGTGTCAGTAAAAATGCTAAAATTTTGGAGAAGATAAAAAACATAGCCTAATGTAAATAAAATTTATGATTATTAAAATAAAGTCTTTGTTCAAGTAAACATTGTATATTTTGTATAATTCGTCAGTTTATATGATAGATATCAGACAATTAGGCATTTTACATCCTAATTTAGCGACTAAATTTCCGGTAATTTCACTTGGATAATAATTTGATAACGAACCCCTAAAAAATACTATTATGAATTTAAATAACTTCACTATAAAATCCCAGGAAGCAATTCAACAGGCTATGCAGATTGCAACCATTATAGGAAACCAGGCCATTGAAAACGGACATATATTAAAAGGTATCCTGGAAGTGGATGAAAACGTAACTCCTTTTATTTTAAAAAAGCTGGGTGTTAATCAATCTGTCTTTTCTAAAACAGTAGATGCAATTATAAATTCTTATCCAAAAGTTAGCGGAGGACAACCCTATTTATCAAATGCCGCAAACCAAACAGTAGCAAAGGCAACAAATTATTTAAAAGAATTTAAAGATGAATATGTTTCCATAGAACATTTATTATTAGGGATTCTTGCCAGTAATGATCAGGTTGCTCAGTTATTGAAAGACAATGGCATAAAAGAAAAAGAACTAAAAGCGGCAATTCTTGAATTACGTAAGGGTTCAAACGTGACGAGTCAATCAGCAGAGGAAACATACAATTCTCTCAACAAATATGCGATTAACTTAAATACCCAGGCTCGAAACGGAAAATTGGATCCTGTGATTGGCCGTGATGAGGAAATACGAAGAGTCTTACAAATATTGTCTCGCAGGACAAAGAATAATCCAATTCTTGTTGGTGAACCTGGTGTTGGTAAAACAGCGATTGCGGAAGGTTTAGCGCATCGTATCATTTCAGGAGACGTTCCGGATAATTTGAAATCAAAACAAATTTATTCTTTAGATATGGGAGCACTCATCGCTGGCGCTAAATATAAAGGTGAATTTGAAGAGCGTTTGAAAGCAGTTGTAAAAGAAGTGATTGGCGCTGATGGCGATATTGTTTTATTCATTGATGAGATCCATACCTTAGTAGGAGCAGGGGGTGGAGAAGGAGCAATGGATGCCGCAAATATATTAAAGCCTGCTTTGGCACGTGGTGAACTAAGAGCAATCGGGGCAACAACCTTAAACGAATATCAAAAATATTTTGAAAAAGATAAAGCTCTGGAACGTCGTTTTCAGAAAGTAATGGTCAATGAGCCAAGTGAAGAAGATGCGATCTCAATATTAAGAGGAATTAAAGAGAAATACGAAGCTCATCATAAAGTGAGGATCAAAG
>JANPOX010000138.1:0-5666 GCA_031428235.1 Bacteroidia bacterium
ATGAAGTTGGGATGGAGAAACTCAATGAAAAGAGTAAACAGTTAACAGCTTATTTAGAATTTATCGTTGAGGAGATTAATAAAGAAAAAAATAACTGTTTACAAATTATTACACCAAAACAAAACCGAGGCTGCCAGATCAGTATCGTGGCTCACGGGAAAGGAAAAGAATTGTACACTAAATTGATTGAAAATGGGGTTATCCCGGATTGGAGAGAACCAAATGTGATACGTTGTGCACCGGTTCCCCTATACAATTCGTTTGAAGATATATACAAGTTTGGCGAAATATTAATAAAGCTTTTATAACTCCAAATCACCACTAAAATCATGTGTAAGAAAAATATATTTCAAATAATTTGTTTAGTTCATGTATTTTAATTTATATTTGTCGCAACAACATGCTAAAATTTAACCACATACATCATCATCATACAACTACTGCGCAGGTAAGTGGAGTTATTGACGGTGTTTTATAGTTTTATAAAATATATTAATTTCCAAGGCTTACCAAACGGTAAGCCTTTTTTATTTACAAAATTTCACTAATAAAAAAACAAAAGACATGCAAAACAAATTAAAAATTGCCATTCAAAAGTCAGGGCGCTTAAGCGAAAACTCCCTAAAACTATTAAAAGAATGTGGTATCGACGTTGATAATGGCTTAAATAAATTAAAGGCAGAAGCATCCAACTTTCCTATTGAAGTTTTCTTTTTAAGGGATGATGATATTCCGCAATATGTAGAAGATGGAGTCGCTGATATTGGCGTTGTTGGCGAAAATGTTTTATTGGAAAAAAACAAAAATTTAAAAATAGTGGAAAAATTAGGCTTTGGAAAATGCCGTTTATCCTTGGCAATCCCAAAAGATCAGAAGTATAAATCGATTAAAGATTTAAACGGAAAACGCATTGCCACTACCTATTCTACTATATTGACAAAGTATTTAAAAGAACAAAAAATAAAGGCAGAGATTCACGAAATTAGTGGATCTGTGGAAATTGCGCCAAGTATTGGATTAGCAGACGCCATATGCGACTTAGTAAGTTCTGGAAGCACTTTATTTACGAACGGTTTAAAAGAGGTTGAAATTATTTTAAAATCAGAAGCTGTATTAGTTACCAATAAAAAATTAGGTAAAGAACAACAGGCCATTTTAGATAAATTATTATTTAGAATGACTGCTGTTAGAAAAGCAAAAAACACGAAATACATTTTATTAAATGCACCCAACAACAAACTTGATGCTATCTGTAAAATATTACCGGGCATGAAAAGTCCCACTATATTGCCTTTAGCAACCAAAGGCTGGAGTTCTGTTCATTCGGTAGTGGAAGAAAATCAATTTTGGGAAATTATTGAAAAACTAAAAGCAGAAGGAGCACAAGGCATTTTAGTTGTACCAATTGAAAAAATGATTTTATAAATATTCGACCCCAATGGGGTCGTAAATGAATAACAAAATATAATCTATTAACATACAACCCCTTCGGGGTTGAATAATAAAGGAAAATGAAATTAATTAAATACCCAACTAAAGAAAGCTGGAAACAATTACTTAAACGTCCAGCCTTTGATTCTACATCATTAGAAACAACCGTTCAGGAAGTGTTAGCTGATATAAAAGAAAATGGCCAGGCAGCAGTGCATAAATACACCTTGCAGTTTGATAAAGTTAATATCGAAAATGTATTAGTAAGTAAGGATGAATTTTTGGCGGCCGAAAAATTAATTTCAGATGAATTAAAACAAGCCATTCAAATAGCAAAAATAAACATTGAAACATTTCACTCTTCTCAAATAGAAGAAGTTAAAGTAATTGAAACTATGCCTGGGGTAAAATGCTGGAGAAAATCCGTTGCCATTCAAAAAGTGGGACTCTATATTCCCGGTGGTACAGCCCCATTATTTTCTACAATTTTAATGTTAGGAGTGCCTGCGAAATTAGCTGGGTGTACAGAAATTATTTTATGTACACCTCCCGATTTAAATGGAAATATTAATCCTGCTATTTTATTTACAGCACAATTAATCGGAATTACTAAAGTATATAAAATTGGTGGTGTGCAAGCTATAGGTGCTATGGCATTTGGGACAGAAATAGTGCCGCAGGTATTTAAAATGTTTGGTCCAGGAAACCAATATGTTACATGTGCTAAACAACTCATTACCAAACAAGGTATTGCTATTGATATGCCGGCCGGTCCTTCTGAAGTTGCTGTATTGGTTGATGATTCTTGTGTCCCGGAATTTGTTGCGGCAGATCTATTATCGCAGGCAGAGCATGGTTCAGACTCTCAAGTAATATTAGTATCAACCAATGAGGATGTTATTAAGAATATTCAAATAGAACTTGAAAAACAGTTAGCGGTTTTACCAAGAAAAGAATTTGCATCTAGAGCTCTTGCAAATAGTAAGGCAATTTTAGTGAACACGAATGAAGAAGCGATTCAATTATTAAATGAATATGCTCCTGAACATTTAATTATTGCTTGCAGAGAGGATGAACAAATCGCAGAACAAATTATAAATGCAGGTTCCGTATTTTTGGGAAACTATTCGTGTGAGAGTGCAGGTGATTACGCTTCGGGTACTAATCATACCTTACCAACAAATGGTTATGCAAAAGCCTACAGCGGTGTAAGTTTAGATAGTTTTGTAAAAAAAATAACTTATCAAAAATTAAGTAAAGAAGGGATAAACAATATTGGGCCAGCTATTGAACTCATGGCCGAAGCCGAAGGCTTACAGGCTCACAAAAATGCTGTTACAGTAAGATTAAAAAGTAAAATATAGCCATGTTTAATTTAACCAACATCATAAGAGAAAACATCAAATCACTTCAATCCTATAAAGTTTGGAGAGATGATTATTTGGATAAGAACGAAGCTGTTTTTTTAGATAATTGTGAAAATAATTATGGTTCTCCTTTAGGCCTTGGTTTTGAGCGTTATCCTTCTTCTTCTCAAAATAAATTAAAGGAGGCAATAGCAACTTACAAAAACATAAATACGAATCAAGTTGTTATTGGGAACGGTAGCGACGAATTAATTGATTTACTGATCCGTTGTTTTTGCGAGCCGAACCGTGACAATATTATTATTTGCGAACCAACCTTTGGAATGTTTAAAGTGTACGCACAATTAAATAATGTACACGTTTTAAGAGTGCCTTTACTAAAAGAAAGTTTTTTATTTGATGAAAATCTTATTTTAAAAGCAGCTAATGAAACCACAAAACTCATTTTTATTTGTTCACCTAATAATCCAACAGGCACAAGTATTTCCATTGATCAGATTAAAACAATTAGCGCAAATTTTAAAGGAATCGTTGTTATTGACGAAGCCTATATTGATTTTTCCGATAAACCCTCTGCGCTAGATCTAATTAAAACAATACCAAATATTATCATTCTGCAAACGTTTTCAAAAGCATGGGGTTTAGCTGCTTTAAGAGTTGGCATAGCTTATGGCAATCCTGATATTGTTGAAATAATAAATAAGGTTCGTCCACCATTTAACATAAACTCAAATTCGCAGGAATTAGTACTTCAAGCGTTGAAAAAATCGAATATAAAAGATAAATTAGTAGAGACTATTTTACAACAAAAACAATTTCTGGAAAACGAATTACAACGTTTAACTTTTATTAAAAATATCATTAATAGTGATGCGAATTTTTTGTTAATGGAAGTATTAGACGCGAGTAAGGTATGTGATTATTTATTAGGACATAATATTCTCATTAGCAATCGTTCAGGTTTATTGAATTGCGAAAATCACATTAGAATTAGCATTGGAACCGAAATTGAAAATCAAAAATTAATTTATTTATTAAAACAATACAAGTAAAATGAAAAAAGTACTATTTATAGATAGAGACGGAACCCTAATTTGGGAGCCACCTACTAATTTTCAAATTGACAGTTTTGAAAAATTACAATTTTTACCGGGTGTCATTACCTGGTTAGGGAAAATTACTCGGGAGTTAGATTATGAATTGGTAATGGTTACTAACCAAGATGGATTAGGAACTGATTCATTTCCAGAAAACACATTCTGGCCTGCTCATAATTTAATGATTGAAATTTTGGCAGGAGAAGGGATTGTATTTTCAGAACAATGCATTGACCGGAGTTTTGAAAAAGACAATCAACCAACACGCAAACCAAATACGGGCTTGCTAACTAAGTATTTACAAGGAAATTACGATTTGGCAAATTCCTTTGTAGTTGGAGACAGAATAACGGATGTAAAGCTCGCAAAGAATTTAGGCGCAAAATCAATCTTCATTAAAAACTATGATCAAGAAAAAGGATTTGAAAATGAGATTGACAAAATAGTTGGAACCTGGGAAGAAATCTACAACTACTTGAAATTACCGGAAAGACAAGTTACTCACACGCGCACAACAAAAGAAACAGATATTAGTGTATCTCTCAATTTAGATGGAACAGGGCGCTCTGAAATAAAAACTGGCTTAGCTTTTTTTGATCACATGTTAGAGCAAATTGCAAAACATGGAAACATTGACTTATTTATCAATGCCAAAGGTGATTTACATATTGACGAGCACCATACCATCGAAGATACGGCCATTACTTTAGGAGAAGCTTTTTCAAAAGCATTAGGAGGTAAACGCGGCATTGAACGATATGGATTTTGTTTACCAATGGATGATTGTTTAGCGCAAGTGGCATTAGATTTTGGTGGTAGAAACTGGATTGAATGGTCAGCAGAATTTAAAAGAGAAAAAATTGGTGATATGCCAACTGAAATGTTTTATCACTTCTTTAAATCGCTTAGTGATGCATCAAAATGTAATTTAAACATAAAAGCTGAAGGTCAAAATGAACATCATAAAATCGAATCTATTTTTAAAGCCTTTGCAAAGTGTATTAAAATGGCAGTAAAGAGAGATGCCAATAATATGAGTTTGCCAAGTACAAAAGGAGTATTGTAAGGGTTAAGAAATAAATGAGAAAGTTAGTGTCAGGCTGAGCGGAGTCGAAGCCATATTAACCCTTCGATGCCGCTCAAGTTGATTTAAATTATAAAACTAAATGGAAGTATCAATCATAAAATATAACGCCGGCAACATTCAATCTGTTTTGTTTGCTTTAGAACGATTAGGCATCAATGCAACAGTGACTGATGATATAGAACTATTAAAAGAATCAGACAAAGTTATTTTTCCAGGCGTTGGTCAGGCAAGTTCCGCCATGATCTATTTAAAGGAACGTAATCTCGACCAGGTAATTGCTTCTTTAACTCAGCCGGTATTAGGGATATGTTTGGGTATGCAGTTAATGTGTAAATATTCTGAGGAAGGCAACACAAACTGTTTAGGGATTTTTGATGCGAATGTCAAGTTATTTCCTTCAAACATGCAAAACATAAAAGTGCCCCAAATAGGATGGAATACTGTTTATAATCTGAAAACTGCAATATTTAACGACATAAAAGAAAATGAGTACCAATATTTTGTGCATAGTTATTATGTTGAATCTTGTGATCACGCCATTTCTAAAACCAACTACGGCCTTGAATATAGTTCCGCACTTCAAAAAAATAATTTTTATGCGACACAGTTTCACCCAGAAAAATCAAGTGATTCAGGACAACGCATATTAGAAAACTTTATAAAACTATAAGCCATGGAAATTAT
>JANPOX010000139.1:0-2149 GCA_031428235.1 Bacteroidia bacterium
TTTGGTTCTAAACCAATTCCATCACTATATCTCCTAGATAAGGATGGGAAGATTATTTTTAGTAGTTGGGAAAAAAATATTGATGAATTAGAAGCAATTTTATCAAAAGAATTGACATATTAATTACTATAATGAAAGCAATTGCCTTTGCTGGTATCAATTTATTATCGTTAGATTAGACTTGGCCTCTCGTTACCGTCGTTGCTAGCAACCGATTCTTCGAAATTCAAGGTTTGCTTTTCAAACATCCGATCTATAAGCTATTAATAAAAAAATGATAAATTAAAATAGATATTCTGGTCAAGATGCCAATTAAAGGCTCGGTAGCGTGAAAATGATAAATCGGGTTATTCAATTATTCTTCAGCAAATTTTAAATCTCAAGTATAAATATTGATGCTCAACTCCGCACTTTCGCCAGGTCAATTAAATGGATTGCGGCCCTAAATGCCTTTATATATTGAGCAAGCATTATGGGCAAAGTTTTGGTTTAGAAAAACTGCTTGAACTTACAGGAATTCACTCTTGTATCGTTCGAGTAGAAAGAATCTACATTATTTTCTGGATATAAAACTTTATTATTAGTGATATTTGTCACATCTCCATTTTCAGTTTAACTATAACTTATGTTTTACTTTCCGAAGGTAACTCCTACGACTTATCAATATTTGTTTTTTTCGAAAATTGTATAGATCCATTTTTTTAAAAAAGAATAAAGTTTAAATAATTTCTTGGCCAAAGAAACAAGGTGAAGTTCAGCAATAGTACCTTATCAAAAGCTATTGTACATAACATTAATTATTTTAAAATGAAACAATTAACAAGAGAAGAGTTGAAAAGAATTATTGGCGGATTTGCAATGCCTCCAAAGGTTGGAGACGATTGTAGTTACAAATGGACAGATGCACAAGGGCATCAACATACAACAGCCGGAACTTGTAACGAAGCTCAGAACGGCGGCATATATTGCAGCAATGGAGTAGGTGCTTGTTCCGCCTATTAAACAGAATCAAACAACTATCCTAAAATTAAAGATAGTTGTTTGATTTTTTAAGAGGATTTAAATTGATAAAAATATGAAATACTCGATATTATTTTTAGCCACCTTATTAAGCTTAAAAGGATTTGGCCAACCTAAATCAAACTCTTATATCACCATTAATATATCCAACACGTTTATGTGTGATTCAATATTTTATAAACCTGCATCTGCTAATAAGAAAGAAGCTTATAAAATCATCGACTACAAAAGTATTCTACATGCCCCAATTGTAATTAAGCATCAATTTAAGAAAGAAGAAGAGTTAGTGATCTTTTTTAAAAACAATAATTATGACATTACGGACAGCTTATATTTTGTAAGTAACGGGAAGCCCGGTGTAATCAATATTAATGACTCGGTTGAATACTTTAAAAATAAAACTTTGTTTACTCTTAAAAACGTTTATTGTTTTGAAGAACTTTATCCTCGTTTTAATAAGAGTTTTGCTAAAAGCTTGTTTGAACTTAATTCCTATTATCGCAATAATAGAAATAAAATTGCAATAGAGTCCTCTAAAAAATTGGAGAAAGCAATTATAGTTGATAAGTTAAATTTTTTAAAAAAAAATTTAACTAACTTCTATGCCGCTGATTTGTTTAAACACTTTATTATCAATCAGCCTAATGTCGATTACAATTTGGTAAAAAATTTTTATCAGGTTTATATGAAGTTTCATATTAATAAACTTAGTACAAGAAAGGATATTGCATCTGAAATAGAAAGAATTAAAATTGAAATAAGGGAAAATGGAAAAGTACCAAATTTTAACGCTAATGATATAAAAGGTAATACATTAAACTCTGAAGCCTTGAAGGGAAATTATTATTTAATAAATTTTTGGGCAACTTGGTGTAAACCGTGTTTACAAGAAATACCTGCGATTAAATTGATTGCAAAGAAGTACAAGAACTTAAAAATAATTTCTGTTAGTTTGGATAAAGACAGTACTGCATTTAGAAAAATGATATCGGAAAAGGAAATGAACTGGACTCATATTTTAAACAATATGAGTATGTTAGATGACTTTAAAGTAAATCCAATACCTATGTTATATTTAGTTGATGAGCAAGGGGTGATTGTGTATAATAAAATTGAAAGAACTAATGAA
>JANPOX010000140.1:0-4897 GCA_031428235.1 Bacteroidia bacterium
AAAACCTCAACATTAACTTCAGGACGTAAACGCTGACGGGTAATCTGAATCAATCCAAATTTACTTGGAGGTAAAATATTGTGTCGTGCTCGGTCCGACTTCATTTCTTCCTTCAACTTATCAAACAGTAATTTTCTGTTCTCAGGATTATGAAGATCAATAAAATCAATTACAATAATACCACCCATATCACGTAAACGTAATTGGCGGGCTACTTCTACAGCTGCTTCTAAATTTACTTCTAAAGCATTTTCCTCCTGCGACTTATCACTTTTTGAACGGTTACCACTGTTCACATCAAACACGTGCAATGCCTCGGTATGTTCTACCACAAGGTAAGCGCCGCTTTTCATGAACACTGATTTACCAAACAATGATTTTATCTGACGATCAATTCCGAAATTATCAAAAATAGGAACCTTACCGGTATAGTGTTTTAAAATATCCACCTTGTCAGGAGAAATAGTTTTGATATACGATTTCAAATCATCGTATACTCTCTCACTATTTACATGAATGGCGTTGAAAGAAGCGTTTAAAAAATCCCTTAAAATAGCATTGGTCCTGTCGACCTCACCTAATAAACGGAAAGGTGGTTCAGCCGTTTGTAATACTTTAAAACATTCTTCCCATTTAGAAACCAAATCAGCAACATCACCTTCAATATCAGAAACAGATTTTCCTTCAGCTACTGTTCTTACAATTACACCAAAGTTTTTTGGTTTAATGCTTTGAATCAATGCTTTCAGTCTTGTTTTTTCTTCACTGCTTCTAATCTTTGAAGAAACAGAAACTTTATCAGAAAAAGGGATCAATACAATGTATCGTCCTGCAATTGAAATTTCTGTAGTAATTCTGGGCCCTTTGGCTGAAATCGGTTCTTTGGCAACCTGCACTAATACATACTGGCCCGGCTTAACCGCTTCATTAATTTTTCCATCTTTATTGATGTTATCCTCATTCTTAAAATACATTAAGTTGCTCACATTCTGTTTACCGGAACGAACAGCATC
This sequence comes from Bacteroidia bacterium, assembly GCA_031428235.1. Taxonomy (GTDB): domain Bacteria; phylum Bacteroidota; class Bacteroidia; order B-17B0; family Aurantibacillaceae; genus UBA4416. The sequence goes on from JANPOX010000140.1 coordinate 1,014, forward strand.
AACGTATTTAAATAATGAATTAGCTTGCGGACCTAAGTCCAAATAATGCAAAAATGCATCTTTCTCGTATCCCACGTCTACAAAGGCTGCGTTAAGTCCGGTCATAACCTTCTTAACTTTACCCAGGTAGATATCGCCCACCGAAAATTTTATGTTATTTTTTTCTTTATGCAGTTCTATTAAACGCTTATCGTTCAATAGTCCTATAACAACTTCGTTAGGCGTAGAATTTATAACTAGTTCTACGTTCACTTTAAAATAGTTTTAATGGCCGCCACGATAAAATTGCTTTTTTGTCGTTAACTTCATTTTTGAAATGCTCATTTACGATAGTAAACTGCGCTTTTAAAAACTCGGTTGTCTAAAAAAATCTAATTTTTAGAGACGTCCTAATTTATATAATAATAACGTTTTGCCTGCTACACAACATTTAAGTCCCAGCAAACAATAACATACACAAATAACACAAACGGTAAGACTGAATCGTCTTTCCGTTTGTGTATAATCTTTTAGAAAAATCTAATCAGCGACGGCTGATTATTTTTTCTTATGACGGTTCTTTCTCAAACGTTTTTTGCGTTTGTGTGTCGCCATCTTATGTCTTTTTCTTTTCTTTCCGCTTGGCATAATCCTTAGGTTTTAAAAAATTTATATTAGGTTAATTATTTATTTTTTTAATTGTTCAATGTATTTTAATACTTCTTGTTTTGCCATTGCATCTTCTGTTACAACGGCATATTTTTCAAGCATTTCAATTGTTTTTTCTTTTAGGCCCTGTTGCTCGTAAGCATCTGCCAAATGTAAATATGCTTCAATGTACAATGGGTCAATACTCAATACTTTTTCAAACCGTTTGATTGCTTTATCCCATTGCTGCGATTTAACTGAGAAAAAAGCAAAGGTTAATTGCAATTTTACATTATTACTATCGGTTTTTTCAACTTCACGTAATAAACCAATTCCTTTCATCGGATCCTTCCCGTCTTCAACAAAACAAGCAGCTAATTGAATCTTTGCATCAATATTCTTTGCGTCCTTTTCAATGGCTTTTTCATAACAGCGAATAGCACCTTGATATAAAGCAGGTATTTCATCATTATCCTTTATAAAACGAACCGAATAATAATAACGATCTCCTGCTTTGCTATAAGCTAAAGATGTTTGTTTTCTTTCGGCAATCTGTTCAACAAAGTAAGCGGCAAAATCAGGCCGTTTTTGTTTATCCCAAAATTGCACAACCGAAACATAAGCCGTATCAACTTTAGAACTTTGAGCTGTTGCTAATAAAGAATCATACGTCGCTTTATCTTCCGGTTTAAAAGATTTAGAAGCCATCGTAATAAATGTTTCTAAACTCAGCACTTTTTCAGAAGCGCTGGCAGTCACATTATCCTTGGTTTCCTTTCCTGGATGCGTTTTGGGAGCAAGAAATAAAAGAACGAATAAAACAACAGCTGTTATCAATAAACCTATCTGCGTTTTACGAGTCAGTGTCATTATTCAATCTGTTTGTTATCAAGTGGTTCTGCCACCTTTACATTTTTCTTTACTCTTTCGCTAAATGTTTTAGCTGGTTTAAATGCCGGTATAAAATGCGCCGGAATTACCACTGTTGTGTTTTTTGAAATATTACGGCCCACTTTTTCTGCCCTTTTTTTCACTACAAATGTTCCAAATCCACGTAAATACACGTTTTTACCATCAGTCATAGAAGTGCGGATAGACTTCATGAATGCTTCTACAGTAGTTTGTACAACAATCTTCTCGATGCCTGTCTTTTCTGAAATTTCGTTTACTATATCTGCTTTAGTCATTTACAAAATATTTATAATCAGCGATTTAAAATTAAAAATCGGGCTGCAAAGATATGCTTTTTATTGTAATTCAAAAATTTACAACACTTTTTTTGGACTAATTCACTTCAAAAGTTACTTTTTAACTAAAATTCATCAGAAGCAAGGATTTTCTGATCTACTCCCTACTAATGGTATTTTCATAAGATCCTTTTAATCCTGTTTTCTCTATTTTAAGTATATTAGCGCTCTGTATCAATTATGAAGGATTTTTTTGGATATATAAAATCAAAGTTGTTTTTAAAACATTTTTTGCTGGCTGTGGCATGCCTGATCTTTGTATTGTGGGGCTTATTTAAATTACTAGGAGTTTACACACATCATGGTGAAACCGCACAGGTTCCCGATTTTAAAGGGAAAACAATTACTGAACTGGATGCCTTTGTCACCGGTAAAAATATAGGCTATGTTATTATCGATAGCATTTATGACCCTAAAGAAAAGCCGGGCAGTGTTATTAAACAGGATCCGGAGCCAAATTCACTTGTAAAACACAATAGAATAATCTATTTATACGTTACTAGTACGCAGGCGCCTCAAATGGCAATGCCAAAATTAGTTGACCGAAGCACACGGCAAGCGGTGTTTATGATCGAAAGTTACGGCCTGAAAGTTGGCAAGATAACTGAAATATCTGGCGACTGTAAGGGCTGCGTGTTGAAACAATATTTTAACGGTAAAGAAATAGCGCCGGGAGAAGCCGTTAAAAAAGGTAGTAAAATAGACCTGGCAGTAGGTAAAAAAGAAGAAGGATATAGCGCGTCGGTTGATTCAACAACCGTTATCGATGATCCTGAAAATAATTAGCGATTAAAAAATGAATATATATAGCATAATAAGAACTTTCTTCCTGCTCTTTATGGTTATTTCCGGTGTAGCGCAGGAACAGTTAAAGCCATTAAGCAGTAATTTTAATTTATCAAAACCTGTTGAAAATAAATCCTTAAATAAGTCTGCGACATTAACTCCAATTGATCTGCCCTTTTTTGATGATTTTTCTTATGCCTATAAAAATCCTTACCCATCTACCACTAACTGGATAGATTCCAATGTGTATGTTAATATGACTTTTGCAATAGCGCCAATAACCATGGGCGTTGCCACTTTTGACGGTTTAAATAAAAAAGGTTACCCCTATTCAATTAATGCGCCCTTGAACTATTCGGGCCCATCAGATTATCTGACCTCAAGACCGATTAATTTACATTCAACTTCTACTCATACTTACAGCCCTGTGGATAGTATTTATATTAGTTTTTATTATCAGGCAGAAGGCAACGGAGATTGGCCTGAACCGAATGATTCTTTATGCCTTGATTTTTTTAAACCTAGGCAAGGGATTAATGGAACCTGGAAGAAAGTGTGGGGCATAAAAGGATATAATCCCAGCGCAGTTGATACTAATTTTCGAAGGGTTAGGGTTGCTATAGCAGACACAGCCTATTGTGACAGTTTATTTAAATTTCGTTTCAGGAATAAAGCAACGGCTAATGGTAGCAACGATCACTGGCACATAGATTATGTGCAGGTGAAAAAAAATTATTTAATTAGCGATACCATTTTAGATGATGTTTCGTTTGCTTACCGCTCTACTTCCTTTTTAAAAAATTACTATGCCATGCCTTACAGGCAATATAACGAGGCACTCGAAAGAGGTGTAGGCTTCCGCAACTTTTTCCGAAGTAATTTTAATGTAGATAAATTTTCTAAATATGATTATACAGTCAATGATGAAACTCCTACTCAGATTCCTTCTAATTCTTACGGGACTTTTATTACCGGTATCGCGCCTTATAACCCCTCATTAAACCAGGGATATTATACGGGTAATGCGGCCAATGCAGTATTTTCCTATACAGGGCCTTTAATGCCTGCCACACTAACCGATTCAACTTATTTTACAATCCAGCATGTGATTTCAACTACTGGAGATCTTCGGCCATCAAATGACACCCTGGTTCATATTCAGCACTTTAAAAACTATTATGCTTATGATGATGGCTCAGCAGAAGTTGGTTATTACTTAAACAC
>JANPOX010000141.1:0-7424 GCA_031428235.1 Bacteroidia bacterium
CAAACGCGTAAGTATTAGGATTTCCATCCGCACGTTTCGCAAAGTTACGATTGAAAGAATGGATAATTGTGTTTTTTTCTTTTTTCTCTGCTCCTACTCTGTCCCACATACCTATGCAAGGTCCGCAAGCGTTAGTAAACACAGTTGCACCCACTTGGTTGAATACGTCTAAGAAGCCATCACGCTCAATGGTGTAGCGAATCTGTTCGGAACCCGGGTTGATCATGAATTCTGCTTTTGATTTCAAACCTTTAGCAGAAACCTGTTTTGCCAATGATACAGCACGTGAAATATCTTCATAAGAAGAGTTAGTACATGAACCTATCAAACCTGCTTCAATTTTTAAAGGCCAGCCATTTGCAATAGCTACTTCTTTTAATTTAGAAATAGGAGTTGCTAAATCAGGAGTAAAAGGTCCGTTTACATGCGGCTCTAATTCCGATAAATTAATTTCATGAACTTCATCAAAATAATTTCTTGGGTTAGCGTATACATCTGCATCTCCTGTTAAATGTTCTTTAATACCGTCTGCTAATGCGGCTACATCAGCACGGCCTGTTGCAGATAAGTAACGGCTCATACTTGCATCGTATCCAAAAGTTGAAGTGGTTGCCCCAACTTCAGCACCCATGTTACAAATAGTTCCTTTGCCTGTACAAGAAAGACTTACAGCACCTTCTCCAAAATATTCAATTACTTTATCAGTTCCACCATTTACGGTTAAGATCCCTGCTACTTTTAAGATCACGTCTTTCGCGCTTGTCCAGCCGCTTAATTTACCCGTTAATTTAATACCAATTAATTTTGGCATTTTTAGTTCCCATGGTAATCCAGCCATCACGTCGCAGGCATCTGCTCCACCAACACCAATAGCAATCATTCCTAAACCGCCCGCATTAACCGTATGTGAATCGGTACCAATCATCATTCCACCAGGAAACGCGTAGTTTTCTAAAACTACCTGGTGAATAATTCCTGCACCCGGTTTCCAGAAACCGATGCCGTATTTATTTGATACAGAACCAAGAAAGTCAAATACCTCTTTGCTTTCTTCTGTACCATGAGGTAAATCTACTTTTGCACCAGACTTAGCAGTAATTAAATGGTCGCAATGAACCGTTGAAGGCACAGCTACTTTAGGGCGGCCTGCCTGCATAAATTGTAATAATGCCATTTGTGCCGTTGCATCCTGCATTGCTACACGATCCGGATTAAAATCTACGTAAGAACTTCCACGAGGAAAATCAGTTAAAGAATTAGAGGCATCTAAATGCGAATAAAGGATCTTTTCTGTTAATGTTAAAGGGCGCCCTAAGGTTTTACGGGCTGCTTCAATGCGCGCAGGCATGTTAGCGTAAACCTTTTTAATCATTTCAATGTCAAATGCCATAATTTGAAGTATTAGATTTTAGTTATAAGTTTAGTTTGTCAGTTCGGGCGAAGTTGAGAACACACAGTTTTTCAGATTTCGCGTTACGAATTTAATAATTAATTACCTTTTTTAGGGTATAAACAGCGAAAAAGTTTTTGAATAACTTGCAATAATGTGCATTTTAAACCGAATACAAATAAGTGATTGGAGAAAAGTTGTCTGCTTGTTTGCTTTTTTGGTATGCAAAGATCTTTTGTTTTGCCAGGGAGATACCGTAAAAAAAGAACCTTATGTTTATTTTAATGCAGTTTCAGCAATTACAGGATTTAGCTTAAGTGAATATCAATCACACTCAGTAGATTATTTTAAAAAATTGGCTCCTGATAATTCCATCCTGAAATCAATTCCCACAAATACGGAGAAACGGACCAGAAGTAATAATTCAGGAAATGCGGCGATTAATTTCGGACTCAATCTCCACTTAAAAACCAAAGACTTTAAAACACGCTTCACTACTTTTTCAAGCGAATGGCGAATGGGAATAAATGTTTCAACAAATATTAATGAAAGGTATGTTTGCAGCAAGAAAACGACGATTCATACAGATACCTTTTATAGTAGTCACACTGGAATGGTTATTTATGAAAGCCAGATTATCGATAGCATTTATCAATTCAACTATAGAAGTGATCAGGTATATTTCGACCTGACAAAAACTTACCATACTAATCAGCATAAGTGGATCAGTTTTTACACAGGAATAAATTTTGGCATCGGCTATACTTACAACAATTCTTTATCCATAGCTAGCGCTATTGATACATCAAAAAATGGGGAACTCAGAGAAAAGTACTATAAATTAGACCGGTATTATTCTACTAATTCAGAAACAAAACTATTAAATTCAGAGTTGTATTACAATGCCTCCATTCCGATTGGTGTTCTGTTGCGATCAATAATCAAAGAAAATCCTCTTAAATTCCGCTTTTCATTTTTCGCTGAAGGTCGGTTTGGCTATCGTTTTCAAAAAAATTATAGTAACACCTATTCTAAAACACCCTTAGGAACTATACAAGTAGGCTTAAAGGTATATTTTAAAAGATAACCGGAATGAAATTAAAAGAGGCTATTGTTTTTTTATGTATTGCTTTTCAAATGATTTGTTGTGCACAATCGGATACATCAAAAAAGACATACTTTATGAAATTATATGCAGCATCTTTAAATGGCGGGGTTTATGAGTTTACCGATTATGAGTTAAGCCGCGAAGAACTTCAAACCGCAAATCCTGATAACAACTTACTGAAAAAAGATATTTCAAAATATAATTATGAAGGAAATAATCGGCAATATGAAGGCTTCTGTTTAAATGCAAATACAAGTTTTATTTTTCTCAACAAACTAAAGCGCACCTATTCTAAAAAACAGGAACTACGTTTTGGAATAAGCTATCAGACAAATGAACAGTTTAAATACGATTACCTTTTAAATGAAAGAATGCCTTTTGATACGTTAAAAAGCAATACAAATCCAAAACAATTTTACATAGACACCACTAAAACATCAACGTACAGTTATTCCAATTACCGAACTAATTTCTTGATTGATGTAACGCATACATTTCATACCAAACAAAACAAAATATATTCAGCTTACATAGGCTATAGTCTTGGGTACGGAAGAATAATAAGCAACATAACCACAGTAGAATACAATTATAGTGAAGGTTTTGAAGATCAGAACTATAATACTTATGATTACACATCTGGAAATACATCAAACATATCCGATAGCGAACTGTCTAAAACTAATGGAGGCAATAGTTTTCAGGCAGCGATAGCCATTGGTGGTTTAATCCGCTATTCAAGGACCAAAAAAAATTACATGAAACGTTTTGCGTTGAATTGTGAAACAAAAACAGGAATGCGTTTAACGCAAATTCCGGGTTACAATGACATTACCCAATATTTTTTCAATATAAACTTTGGAATAAAATATTACCTGAATCGAGAAAACATTAAATAATTATCTGTAATAAAGCATCTCGTCCACAAAATAAAAGTCACAATTGATGAGACTGAAATAATTCAGATTCACCTTTCAAAAAGTATAATTATTGGATAAATTACTATTTAAAAAAAGAGTTTAATCATTCAACACTTTATAATTTAACGGTCATTCGACTTAAAAATTTTTCCATTTAGCACCTTTTGGGCTATTTTTTTTCACTAACTACTTTCATAAATCATCAGATTAGATAATTTTTCTGTATTAAAAACCATTTCTTCATACATTAGATTTTGTATTGTACAAATTGCAGATTAATTTGCATGAAATTTAAACCTGATCCTAATTTAAATCATAACCTCAATTGAACTTAGTTAATGATATTCCTGATCATGAAAACGCCTTAACTAAAGAGTGGATTGTTACCAACGGCATCGGTGGCTATGCCTCCTCCACAATTATAGGAACCAATACTCGACGTTACCATGGTTTGTTAATTGCAGCTCTTAATCCGCCAACAGAAAGAAAACTAATGGTTTGCAAAGTTGAAGAAACAATAGTGCGAAACCATACTGAAAATATGCTTTCCACAAACCAATATGTGAACACGGTTTATCCCGAAGGCTATTATTATATAAAGGGTTTTACGCGAACTCCGCTACCCACTACTTTGTTTCGGGTCGGTGAGGCTGAATTATCTAAAACTATTTTCATGGTCTATAATTCAAACACTACCGTTGTGGAATACACAAATGCGTCTTCTGTTTCGTTCCGCCTTCGCTTGAATCCTTTATATGCTGTCCGTGATTATCATTCGCTTTTGCGCGAAGAACATAATTATCTTTATTTGGTTAAAAACGACGGGCAAAATCATTCAATTTATGCGCACGCAGGGGCACCACCATTATATTTTAAGCATACAAAAGGGTACTATACATCTAACCCGCACTGGAATAAAAATATTTTATATAATATAGAAAAGCAAAGAGGCCAGGATTTTACTGAAGATCTTTATAGTACAGGAAGTATTGAATGTGATCTTAAACCAGGAGAAACAATGCACCTGATCTTTTCGCTTGATGAAAATAAACTAAACCACGATCCTGCAAAGCTAAAAATCCAGGAAATTGACCGCCTTCATTCCCTAGTTCCATCAAATATCCAAAACAAATTTTTGGCAGACCTCTTTATAACGAGTGATCAATTTATTGTTCATAGAAAATCAACCGAAAATTATTCAATTATTGCTGGATACCACTGGTTTACCGACTGGGGTCGTGATTCGATGATTGCCCTCAGAGGTTTATGCATTGCCACAGGAAAACAAAAAGAAGCACAGTCTGTTATTACAACTTTTTTAAATGTTTTGAACGAGGGAATAATTCCAAACCGCTTTGCAGATTATGAAGCAGATGAGCCCGAATACCATACCATGGACGCAACTCTATGGCTTTTTATTGCGATTTACGAATACGACCTTGCTTTTAATGACACTCCATTCTTAAACATGGTGCATGATAAGTTATCGGAAATCATTCAATATCACATCACAGGAACCAAACATAACATTCACGTTACTGATAAAGGATTTTTATGCGGCGGCACGTATGGCCTTCCTTTATCATGGATGGATGCGAGAATCGGTGATCATGTTTTTACACCTCGAATAGGTTGTCCGGTTGAGATAAATGCCCTTTGGTATAATGCACTCAAAATTCACTCCTATGTTTTTAATCGTTTAGGATTTAAAACAAATGAAACAGTGATCACGATTACCAGCAAAATTGAAAATAACTTTGAAAATTGTTTTTGGAACCACAATGGCTATTTAAATGATCTAATATCTGAAGAAGGAGAAACCGACACATCAATACGTCCTAATCAAATATATGTAATAAGCCTACCCTTTTCTTTATTACCCGAGGAAAAAGAAAAAATGGTGGTAGAAAACGTTAATCAATATTTATTAACTGATTATGGACTTCGGACTTTAGACCCTAACCATCCTCAATTTAAACCTGAATATACAGGTGATATATGGTCACGCGATGCGGCCTATCACCAGGGAACTGTTTGGCCTTTTTTAATGCCTGAATATTTTACCGCATACTTAAAGGTGAACAACTTTTCTACAGTTGCTAAACAGGATGTGGAGAATAGTTTGCGAATACTTAGAGACCATTATTATCATGATGAATGTCTGCATGGTATTTCTGAAATTTTTGACGGTTTAAACCCAAGGTCAGGTAAAGGCTGCATGAATCAAGCCTGGTCAATTTCCAATCTTATTCTCTTAATTAAGACCGCCAATCTGGATATTTAATTTTGATTAATCATTCCGGGAAATAGTGTGCAATCTAGTTTTAGGAAAAAAAGTAAAACATTGCATTCGTAAAACTATAGCGCAAAAAAAACAGTTACGCAACGCAAGTCGCATAACTGTTTATAATTTAAAACTTTATAAATTATTTTCCAAGATCGTCAAAGCTCACATCATCTGCAGATGTTGAATTACCTTTATCATAAGTAGATTCCCTGTCTGTGTAAGCTTCTCTCTCTACAATTGGAGGGGCATTTTCTTTAATCACCTCAATAGATTCGTTTAAGCCTTCCATGAATTTCTCAAAGTCCTCTTTGTATAAAAAGATCTTATGTTTTTCATAGGTAAATTTACCATCAGTTCCAAAGCGCTTCTTACTTTCAGTAATAGTTAAATAATAGTCGTTTCCACGCGTTGATTTCACGTCAAAAAAATACGTGCGCTTTCCTGCTTTTACTGCTTTAGAAAATAAATCTTCTCTTTCTGTTCTTTCTATCTCTTCAGACATAATCTTTTCTATTTTAAAGTACATAACAAATATTTACATTTTTTGTTGAAACTTAGCATACTGTTGAAAATTAGTTGATAAAATACAGAAGTCATTTTAAATGGAACATAAAAAAAGCGCTTCACATAATAGTGAAGCGCTCTTAATATTTAGACTAATGATGATTATTGAATAATTATTTTTTTAGAAACACGCTGATTATTGACATCAATATTTACAATATATACACCTGCTGCAAGGCTTCCATTTCTGTTTATCATATAATTAATATGGCCATTAGAGTCAGCAGTATTTATGTTTTCTTCCAATACCCTACCCATTAAATCAACTACACTAATCTTTGCTTTTCCATTTTCTGTTATTACGAAATCCAATGTTGCGCTTGATGGAGTTGGGTTTGGATAAATAGAAAGTTCCATCGATTTTTCTAATTCTGTGAGGCCGGTAACTACCGCAACATTTCCATTTATATTAATTTGATCAATATAAATATTATTAGATCTTCCAACAGTTGCATCACTTCTAAAATAAAAACGAAATTTAACGCTAGGTTTATTATTTAAAGCAGACAATAAACTTGCTGTAATTGTTTTAGCAACCCATTGAGCAGAACTAGGAACAAATGCAGTAGTTGTTGTTCCTCCAGAAGCGGAGGCCATAATAGCTGTAGATGGAACACCTAAAACATTTATCCAGGTACCACCACAATCCAATGAATATTGAATTCTAAACGTATCAGCTTGTGTGGCAAGCCTTTTGGCGTAAGCATAATAATAAGATATAGTAACGGATGAAGTATTGGCGAAATCATAAATTGGCGTTTCAAATACATCAATATGACCACCAGTGCTGGTTACAGAAGCATTATTTATAAAAATACTTTTAGGAGTCGCATTTCCGCCGTTAGTAGTATTTTGAATCCATGTTACTGAACCTGCATTACCATTAGTAACAGTAATACTAGAAGGTAAACTTGCCCCATCAAAATCAGACAGGCTTGGCGCTAGTAATCCTCCTGTACCATTCACAACATTTATGTAGGATGTCTTGTTCATCGTGCTGGTACTTGCAGTATTTACTGCTGTTAAACTTACAGAATAAGTACCTATAGAAGAATATGAAACTACTTGAACACTAGACGTAGATGTTGCTGGAGTACCACCCTGGAAATTCCATGATAAACTTCCTGAAGCACCAATTTGACTGGTACTTGTAAA
>JANPOX010000142.1:0-5478 GCA_031428235.1 Bacteroidia bacterium
ATTCAGGAAGCATTTATTATTGGAAGTACCGTTGGTATGAGTGCCGTTGGTTTGAAACCAATTGTGGAAGTTCAGTTTGCGGATTATATTTGGCCGGGTTTAAACCAGCTGTTCACAGAAGTTAGCCGTTCCTGTTATTTAAGTAATGGTAAATGGCCGGTGAGCTGTATCATTCGAGTGCCAATTGGTGCTTATGGTAGCGGCGGACCCTATCATTCCAGTTCTGTTGAAAGTGTATTGGCAAATATTAAAGGGATTAAAATAGCCTACCCAAGTACGGGGGCTGACTTAAAAGGATTAATGAAATCAGCTTTCTATGATCCAAATCCTGTTGTGATGTTGGAACATAAAGGTTTATACTGGAGTAAAATTAAAGGAACGGAAGACGCCAAGACGATTGAACCTGATGAGGATTATATCATTCCTTTTGGTAAAGGCAGAGTAGTACAGGAAGCTTCTGAAGAAAATATTGTAAAAGGCAAATCACTAACCGTTATTACCTATGGTATGGGAGTTTATTGGGCTAAGAGTGCTGCTAAAAAGTTTGAAGGCCAGATTGAAATTATAGATTTAAGAACCATTGCTCCAATAGATGAAGAAATGATTTTTGAAAGTGCTTCTAAACATGGTAAATGCCTGGTACTGACCGAAGAGCCTGTATTTAATGGATTTGCTCAAAGCATCGCAGCCCGTATCTCTGAAAATTGTTTCAAAAAATTAGATGCACCGGTGAGAGTTGTTGGAGCGGAGAATTTACCGGCAATTCCTTTGAATTCTATTTTAGAAAAAACAATGTTGCCAAATGCAGATAAAGTTGAAAAAGCAATTGAGGACTTGTTGAATTTTTAGGACTTAATGAGTAGGGTGTTTGTCAGGCAAAGAGTGTAATTATCGAAGTGTGTCACCTGAGCGGAGTCGAAGCGTTTATCAAAAAAGACTGTATTAATTCCTGATGTCATGCTGGATATATTTCAGTATCTCTGCCGGGAGACTAAGTTACGTGTTAGCTATTTTTTTATTTGATTAAATTTTTTACTTCACCTTCACCCAAAAAGGCAGTTCGGCCTAATATGAAATGCCAGCATAACTACGTATGTTTAAAATATGTTCTTTTAAGTATATTTGACAAACAAATAGACTTTTATACAATTTTTGGCATACTTTTTAGTATGTTTGTTATTAATCTAAAAATTTTTGAGGACAATAAACAACTATTCACATTATTAATATTTAATTTTTATTTAGCATGAAAAAAATCTTTTTTTTAATTATAAGCATTTTGATAATTAATGTATCAAAAGCTCAAACAACTGAAGTACCAGAATCTGATAAAATAGTTGGTGTTTGGGAAGTAGGAAGCGGTAAAGCCCGGGTAAAAATATCCAAATACGGGGATAAGTTTGGCGGAAAAATTGTTTGGTTAAAAGAGCCTACTTATCCGGATGGATCTAAAAAGGTTGACAAAAATAACCCTGATGAAACAAAAAGAACAACACCTTTATTAGGTTATAATAACTTATTAGGATTTTCATATAAAGGTAAATCTGAATACGATGGAGGAACCATTTACGACCCAGAAAATGGAAATGCATATAATTGTAATATTTCTTTAAAAGATGATAACACACTGGAGGTGAGAGGATACATTGGCGTTTCCTTATTTGGCAGAACTGACACTTGGAAACGAGTTACTTTAAAAGCTAAGTAAATTCTCACAAATATATTTAATAGCTACATATGAAATTTAGTATTTTATTTTTATCATTATTTTTTTCTTCTATAGTCTTTTCTCAAACGCCCGTTGATACTTCTAAAACAGAGGAAGAAGATTTTTCAATGTATGCAGATGTGGCTGATGCAACTACTGACAATAAAACAAAAGTGTATTGTTCTCAAAAAATTTTAGGACTTAGTCCTTCAAAATTAATATCTATAGGTTTTGATTTTGTTGGAGCTAATTCTATTGATGTTGATACAATAAGTACTTATTTAGGTAATACTTCTAATGTGGATTATAATACGGGCACACGTTTTTCGGCTAATTTTCCTGTTATCTCAAACAATAAAATGATTTTGAGTTTAGGTGTTAATTACCTGGATTTTAAATACACTAATTCAAGTCCGGTAAATACATCTCATCCACTCAGTAGCACATTAAATAAAAATGGTTTGCGTTCATATGGTATTAATGCCACATTATTTAAACCATTTAACGCTAAATTTTTTGGTATTTTACAGTTAGCAGCAGATCATAACAATGCGGGTAAAATTGATCAATTTCATGCAAATGGATTGAAATATAGCGGCGCAGCAATTTTTGGTTGTAAGCCTCATGACAGATTACAGTATGGTGTTGGAATTACCCAATCTTATCGTGGTGGTGCTCTTAATTATTTTCCTGTTGTACTTTATAATTACACATTTAAAAATAAAAAATGGGGTGTTGAAATGTTATTACCAGCCAGGGCCAATATTCGTTATACTATTAATCCTCGTAATTTATTATTTGCCGGTTTTGAATTGGAGGGTAATTCTTATTATCTGGATCCAATGGTTGGTGAGTATAACACAGGGTTTAAAAATCTGCAATTACAACGTAGTGAAATACGCCCAAGATTAACTTATGAGTTTAGTGTTTATAATTTTATTTGGATGAGTATTCAAGCTGGCTACCGTATAGGGTATAAGTTTAATGTTGATGATGTAGATTATAAAGCTGATCCGCTTATTATGAATAATAAAGTTGGTGGTTCGTATTACTTTAATATATCACTTAATTTAGTTTCACCATAGTTTTTAAATATCAGAGCATTTTAACTAAGAGTTACCGATTATTAAATAGTTTAACAGCGTTTCTACTCCCGGAACGCTGTTTTTTTTGTCATAATTTTCCTATTTTTATAAAAAATATTCTATGAAAAATTTATTCTTTCTTTTCTTAATACTGGCTCAGCTTTCAGTTTTTTCTCAAACGGTTACTGAAGCCTGGGTAAAAGAACATTATACAAAAAAAGAGCACACTATAACTATGCGAGATGGCATTAAATTATTCACCGCGGTTTACTCTCCAAAAGACACTAAAGAGAAACATCCTTTCCTGATGATTCGCACACCTTATTCGTGCGCACCTTATGGTGAAGATAAATTTCAATCCCGGTTATGGCAATTTCACTGGAAAGAATATTTAAAGGAAGGATACATTATTGTGATCCAAGATGTGCGCGGACGATGGATGAGTGAAGGAACTTTTATGGACGTTCGCCCTTTTAATCCTAACAAAAAAACAAAAACAGATATTGATGAAGCCAGTGATACTTATGATGCAGTTGATTGGTTAGTGAAAAATATTTCAAATAATAATGGAAACGTTGGTGTATTCGGAACTTCTTATCCCGGTTTTTATTCTACGATGGCAGCATTAAGTGGGCATCCCGCTATTAAAGCCGTAAGCCCGCAAGCACCCGTTACTGAATGGTTCAAAGGTGATGATTTTCATCACAATGGTGCTTTTATGTTATGCGATGCCTTTAATTTTTATTCAGGTTTTGGGCAGCCACGTCCTAAACCAACAACCGTTGGGCCAAAAGAATTTAAGTATTATACAGAAGACATCTATAAATTTCATTTAGAAACCGGTGCAATTAAAAATTTTACGAAAATCATGGGCGATAGTATTTTGTTCTGGAAAGATTTGATGAATCATCCTAACTATGATGCCTGGTGGAAAGAACGTGATGCGCGTGTTGGATGCACAAATATTAAACCTGCTATTTTAACTGTGGGTGGATTATTTGATGCTGAAGATTGTTATGGAGCATGGCGTTTGTACGAAGCTATTGAAAAACAATGTCCGACTACCAATAATAAAATAGTCATGGGGCCGTGGTTTCATGGAGGTTGGAGCAAAGGAGATGGAAGTTTCTTAGGGAATGTTCGTTTCGGTAGCAAGACTTCCACTTATTTTCAGGAAAATATTGAAATTCCTTTTTTCAACTATCACCTCAAAGGTAAAGGAAATTTAGATAAATTGTCAGAAGCTTCCATCTTTTTTACAGGCGAAAATAAATGGAGAAACCTTGCTACATGGCCACCAAAAGAAATGACTGCCGTGCCGATTTATTTTAATGAAAATTCTGCTTTATCTTTTTCAAAACCGAGTTCTCAAAATGGCTCTACTTCCTATGTGAGTGACCCTTCAAAACCTGTGCCTTATGCCGAAGATGTGCAGGATGGCAGATCCCGTGAATACATGACGGATGATCAGCGTTTTGCAAGCCGAAGAACTGATGTGATCACTTTTAAAACTGCTGTTTTGGAAAATGACCTAACTTTGGCAGGAACAGTGATTGCTGATTTGAAAGTAGCGATCTCAACTACAGATGCGGATTTTGTAGTGAAGGTGATTGATGTGTTTCCAGATGGTTTTAAATACGATACCTTGATTGATGGAAACGGCAACGGTGAAAATTATTTAATGGACGCTTATGAAATGCTGGTGCGAGGGGAAATTATGCGCGGACGTTACAGAAACAGTTTCGAAAAACCGGAAGCCTTTGAGCCTAACAAACCAACAACCGTTAAATTTGAATTACCTGATGTAGCGCACACGTTTAAAAAAGGCCATCGTTTAATGATACAGATCCAAAGTTCATGGTTTCCATTAGCGGATAGAAATCCTCAACAGTTTGTGGATATTTACCATTGTGAGGATAAAGACTTTGTTAAATCAGAAATAAAATTATACCATGATGCTACAAATGCATCGAGTATTATTTTGCCTGTGTTGAAATAAAACTCACCACTGAGGCACAGAGAAAAAGTAGTTCCAACTCAGCTCGAACTGACAAAAATTCCAACTCCGTTTTCTTTGTGCCTCCGTTGTAAAAACTACAGCTTCTCAAAAGCAATCTCAAATGCTTTAATCGTTTTCTCAATATCTTCGATTGTATGCGCTTCGCTCATAAAACCAACCTCGTAACCTGAAGGGCCTGAGTATATACCATTCTCTAATAAGGAATGATAAAGAATTTTAAAATGTTTCATGCCATCGGCGTCAATATCTTCAGCACATCTGATTTCTTTTTTATCAGTGAACGCCAACCAGAAAATGGAACCGATGCTAAAAACTGTAAAGTTATGTTTGGTGTTTTTCTTTAATCCTGTAATTAAGGCTTGTGTTTTAGTTTCAAGATCTTTATAAAAATTGGGCTTTAAACATTCTGTTAATTGGGCAATACCTGCTGTCATTGCAACGGGGTTTCCGCTCAAAGTGCCAGCCTGGTAAACGTTACCTTCTGGAGAGATAGATGCCATGATCTCTTTACTTGCCCCATAAGCGCCCACGGGAAATCCGCCCCCAATAATTTTTCCATAAGTAATAATATCCGGCTTAACATCATAGTAACCGGCAGCCCCGGTAAAGCCAATTCTGAATCCGCTGATCACTTCATCAAATAATAATAAGGTTTTATTGGCTGT
>JANPOX010000143.1:0-6544 GCA_031428235.1 Bacteroidia bacterium
CAAACATTAAGCATTACTGGCAATAGCATAAGTATAGCCAATGGAAATACCATTGCCATTCCTACTTATACTAATGGAACCGGCATTGCAATCACATCAGGTTCTGTAATTACAAATACGGCTCCAAACCAAACGGTAACGTTAACTGGTACTGGTGCTGCAACAGTAACAGGTGTTTATCCTAACTATACGGTCAATGCACCAGCTGCCACTAACTATAATGCCGGAACAGGAATATCTATCACATCAGGTTCTGTTATCAATACAGCACCAAATCAAACGGTAAGTTTAACAGGAACAGGAGCAGCATCTGTTACCGGTTCTTATCCTAACTATACAGTAAATGTACCGGCAAATACAGATGCGCAAACATTGAGTATTTCTGGTAGAACAGTAAATATTTCTAATGGAAATAATATTACTTTACCCAATGATAATGATGCGCAAACATTAAGTATTAATAGTAATTCAATTACAATTAATAACGGAAATACAATTACTATTCCTATCAGTACAGATTCTCAAACCCTAAGTGTTGTTGGAAGAACATTAACCATTGCTAATGGCAATTCAGTTATTGTTCCGTCACAATCATTAAGCATTGCAGGTAACTCAGTAAGTATCTCTAATGGCAACACAATTATGTTACCCACAGGCTCAGATACTCAAACATTGAGCATTACTGGAAATAGCATAAGTATAGCCAATGGAAATACCATTGCTATTCCTACTTATACTAATGGAACCGGCATTGCTATCACATCAGGTTCTGTAATCACAAATACGGCTCCAAACCAAACTGTAACGTTAACCGGTACTGGTGCTGCAACAGTAACAGGTGTTTATCCTAACTATACAGTCAATGCACCAGCTGCTACTAACTATACTGCCGGAACAGGAATATCTATCACATCAGGTTCTGTTATCAATACAGCACCAGATCAAACGGTAAGTTTAACTGGAACAGGTGCGGCTTCAGTTACCGGTTCTTATCCTAACTATACAGTTAATGCACCGGCTAATACAGATGCGCAAACTTTGAGCTTAACAAGTAATACCTTAAGTATTACAGGAGGTAATAATGTTGTGTTACCAGTAGGAACAGATTCTCAAACATTATCTATTACTGGCAATACTCTTACTATTAATAACGGTAACTCGATTACATTGCCAAGTAGCGGCTCTGGTTGGAGCTTATTAGGTAATGCAAGTACCATAGATGGCACTAATTTTATTGGCACAACGGATAATGTACCTTTTAATATTAGAGTAAATAATCAAAAAGCTGGAAGAATTGATCCTTTAGGGGCTTTGTTTTTAGGCTATCAAGCTGGGAATGTTAATACAAGTGTGACTTCTACAGGGCTTGGCTTTCAAACTTTATTTTCAAATACAACAGGCAATAACAATACAGCTGTTGGACAACAAGCATTGTTTTCTAATACAACCGGTACAGAAAATACAGCTAACGGTTATCAAGCTTTATATTCCAATACTACAGCATGGGGCAATATTGCTAACGGTTACCAAGCTTTGTATAACAACAATGCTAATGCAAATATTGCAACAGGTTATTGGACTTTATATACAAATACTACAGGAAATTATAATAGTGGATATGGTTATCAAGCCTTAAGATATAACACAACAGGTTCAAATAACACTGCTTATGGTGGTGCATTGGTTTATAATACAACTGGGGGACAAAATACAGCTATTGGGAATAATGCTTTAAGTCAAAATACAACAGGTTCTTATAATACTGCTCTTGGATATGGAGCTGATGTTCCAGTATCTAGTGTATTGAGTAACGCAACAGCTATCGGATCCTTAGCTCGTGTTGATGCTTCAAATAGTATGGTGCTAGGTTCAATTGCAGGAGTTAATTTTGCAACTTCTTCAACTAGCGTAGGAATTGGCGTTACAACTCCAGCAAGTAAATTACATGTAGTTACAACAGATGGTGGCGGAACTGGTTTTCGTTTAGTTGACGGTACTCAAGGATTAAATAACGTATTAACCTCCGATGCTAGTGGTAATGCATCATGGCAAACAGCAGGTTCTAGTAGCAGTGGTTGGGGATTAACTGGTAATGCAGGCACAGTAGACGGCACAAACTTTATTGGTACTACTGATAATAAACCGTTCAATATTAGAGTAAATAATCAAAAAGCTGGGAGAATTGATTCAGCTTCAGCAAATACCTTTTATGGCTATGCTATTGGGACGGCGGTTACTACGGGTTCAAATAACACATCTATTGGCTATAAATCTCTCAAAAACAACACAAGTGGTACAAATAATACTGCAGTAGGTTGGCAAGCATTAACATCAAACATTTCTGGGGTAAACAATTCTGCATTTGGCTATAATGTTTTAAGATTAAATATTGCAGGTTTAAATAACTCTGCCTTTGGTCACATGGCACTAAATAATAATAGAGACGGTTATGGTAATTCTGCTTTTGGTATAGCCGCAATGGCAGATAATACTTATGGATGTTATAATATAGCGATTGGTGCAAATGCTTTGGATAATCAAATTTACGGTAATGGTTCTGTAACTTATACAACAATGAACGTTGCTATTGGTGTGCAATCATTATTTAATAGCAATCCAACAAATTCGACTAATGGTATCAGAAATTCTGCAGTTGGTGGTTTATCCCTATATAATAATACTTCAGGATTTATGAATACTGCAATAGGATATTCTGCGGGTTCAAGTATTACAACAGGATCAAATAACATCGCTGTTGGAGATAATGCTCAGGTTCCATTAGGAACAGGGAATAATCAAGTAGGTATAGGTAATACTTCTGTTACATACGCCGGAGTTCAAGTTGCCTGGACAATTACATCTGACAAGCGTTATAAATCTGACATTAAAAATTCAGAATTAGGATTAGATTTTATTAAAAGCTTAAGACCAGTTTCTTATACCCGCAAAAACGATGAGGCTAAAAAAGTAGAGTTTGGTTTTATTGCACAAGAAATAGAGGAAGCTTTAAATAAAGCAGGAGCTAGTAATACTGGCATTATTACAAAAGACGATAATGGCATGTATGGGGTGCGTTATAACGATTTTATTTCTCCATTAGTTAAAGCAATTCAGGAGCAACAACAGCATATTGAATCTCAAAAAAATGATAATGACCAATTGAAAAAGCAATTAGCAGATATGCAAAAACAAATAGAGTTAATCCAATCACAATTAAAAAATAAATAAACGTGCCTAAACATTTTTCTAGTCTTATCGTTTTTTTTATAGCCGCTTCTTATAGTACAGCTCAAACACCATTGAGCGTAAAACAAAAAGAAGTATTACTAAACAAGGCTAATGCACTTATTACTAAAGGAACACCGGTCGCAACTATTTCATCCAAACAAGAAATTGTTGAGCGGAATTGGAGCAATTGGGATACTTATCAAAATTATAAGGGCGCATTAGTTGCTTGTCAACAATTGTTAGCAACAGCACCTACGAATGCCAATTATAATTACAAAGCAGGTTTGTGTTATTTCTTTTCTTATGATGAACAACATAAAGCTTTACTTCACTTTAAGCTGGCTTCTAAAAATTTAAGCAAAGATTATAATTTTTCTAATCCAACTGAAGAAAAAGCGCCTTATACAACGTTGTACTTTTTAGCACAATCGTTTTTAGAAAATAATCAGCCTGATAGTGCGTTAAAATATTTTTCATTATATCAGGATAAACAAAGTGCCAGTGCCATCAACACCGAGCGTGGTTTAAGCATGAGTGTTAATGCTAAAAACGGAGAAAAGAATTTGAGGAATGTGAGTGTGAAAAATATGGGTTCAAAAATTAATGCTTCGTTTGCTGAAAGCAACCCCGTAGTAAAGCTAAATAACTCTATGCTGTTTTTTGCTTCACGCCGTCTTAATAAAGAGACTAACAGTAATGCCAATAATTCAGAAGATATTTATTATAGCACTAAAGATGCAGAAGGCAAATGGAATGAGCCTTTAGCGTTTAGATATAATACAGAGTTTGATGAAGCTCCGCTGCATATTTCTCCTGATGGCTTAACGTTGTATTTTAAGAAAACCATTGGTGGGAATTCAGATTTTTATAGTACTACTTTTAAAGATGGCTCTTGGACAAAACCCGAAAGCATATCGGATATTAATACAACATTTAATGAAGATGGTTTAAGCATCACTGGCGATGGTAAAACCATGTATTTTAGCAGCGACAGAAATAAAGAATTTGGTAAGTATGATATTTTTAAAAGTACGTTAAACTCAAAAGGAAAATGGTCAACGCCTGTTTTATTAAGTAAAACAATTAATACCGTTTTCGATGAAATATCACCGTTTATTACTCCTGATGGCTCTGTGTTATTTTTTAGTTCCAATGCTTTTGCAGGCAAAGGCCTTGGCGGAATGGATGTTTATTACAGCGAGTTAAAACCAAACAAAGGTTGGCAAGAGCCACAAAGTTTAGGTTATCCGATTAATAAAACCCGTAATGATGTACAATATTATATTTCATCAGGGGATAAGCGTTTTTATAGCAGCTTAACAGATAATAATAGTTATGATTTATTTGAAGTAGAAGGTGGTGGCTTTGATTTTGAATCATTGGCTGCTTCTACCGATTTAGTAACAGTGACAAATGAGATGGGAGTTACTCAATTAATGGAAACTGAAAAGAAAGTAGAGAAAGAAGTAGAAGTAACTCAAACTATAGAAACAGAAGTAGAGAAAGAAGTTGAGATTAATAAGGCATTAGAAGAGAAGGAAAAAGAAGTAGAAGTAAACCAACCCGTGAATGAGTTGGGTGATAAAGAAGTAAAAGTGTCTGATGTAAACGTAGATAATTTAACTGAAGAACAAAGAAAAGAGTTGGTTGAAAAGGTTAAAAAATATTTGGTTGAACAATTAGCCACTTCCGAATCTGTTAAATTTAAAGTAGTGTTTTTTGATTTTAACAAAAGCAATTTGAATTTATTATCCTTAAACGAATTAAAATTATTAGTAGAGTTTTTAGGGGAGCATCCCGAAACTAAAATTGAAATTGCTGGACATGGAGATAATAAAGGAAGTTGGGCAACTAACTTAGGGTTGTCTAATAAAAGAGCAAAAGAGGTGTATGAGTTTTTAATCACTAATAAAGTTTCTCCCGATCGTATGTTTTATTATGGAAAAGGAAGTGCAGTGCCTATTGCACCAAATGATACAGAGGAGAGCAGAGGAAAGAATAGAAGGGTAGAAGTGTTTATATTAAAATAGAAAAGATTAAAATGAAAACTATAGTAGCTATTGTAATTGCAACGTGTTTAACAACAGCATTAAACTCACAAACTCAAATAAGAATTAAAGACAATGCTCACGAGGGTGGAGTATCTGCTTTGTGTTTGGGTAATAATGGCGAAAGTGCTGTTACTGCAGGAGAAGATCTGAAGTCATTTGTGTGGAATATAAGCACAGGAGAAAAGCTAAAAGGCGCTTTAAAGCATACTGATAAGATTACAGCAATTGCTATTAGCGGCAATAGTAAGTTTTATGTCTCTGGCAGTAATGATATGCGTTTGAGGGTCGTTGATATTGAACAAGGAATCCCAACCCGAATTATGTCGGAGCATACAGCAGCTATTACGGCAGTATGTTTTAATCCGGTTAATGATTTTATAGCAAGTGCTGCAAAAGATAATTTAGTTAAAATCTGGGACAATAGTAAGAGTAAAACTTCCATAAAGACATTAACAGGTTACGAAAAAGAAGTGAATGCTTTAGTGTTTTCACCGGATGGTAAAAAATTATATACCGGTTCTGTTGATGATCAAATAAAAATATGGGATGTAACTAGTTGGGAATTGCAGAAAACGATTCCTGCTGAAAGTAAAGGCATAAATACGTTAGTTGTAAGTTCGGATGGGACTATGCTGGTGAGTGGTGGTTTAAATGGTATGGTGAAAATATGGAGTCCTGTTTCCGGCGAATTACTGACGGAAATAAAAGCATTCAAAAATCCGATTAACTCTATTAGTTTGAGTGCTGATGGCAAATATGCATTTATCGCCTCAAACGATAAAAAAGTTGTAATATATAACATTGGTGATAAAAAGATTGAAAAAGAATTAGTAGCACACGATAATGATATTTCAGGCATTGCGATAAGCAGTAAAGGCGATATGATGGTTACAGTTGGTAAAGATGCTGCAATGAAAACATGGGATATTACTAATTTAAAAATTGGAAAGGCAAAGTTTGCAACTTCTTCGGATTCGCCAGAATTAAGCATCAATAATATTAATATAAAAGATGCAAATAATAATGGCATCATAGAACCAGGTGAGAAAGCTAATTTAGTTTTCACGGTGAAAAATTCCGGGAAGGGAATTGCTTTTAGTGTTTCCGCAAAACTAAAACAAAGCAATACCGGCATAGAGGTTAAGTATAACGACGTTACAACTGTAGGCAATATAGATAACAATAAGAAACAAGAAGTTACAATTCCGTTAACGGTTGCCACTGATGTAGAACAGGGGTCGGGGACGTTTGAAATTACAGTTCAA
>JANPOX010000144.1:0-2161 GCA_031428235.1 Bacteroidia bacterium
CATTCGCATTGCCTAAAGTTGCGTTCCTCACTTACGAAGTGAGGTTTTTTTTTGCGCCTTATCTTTTATTTCGGAATGCATTTAGTTGTTTTCTAAACTGTGTAATTTGATAGTTATCTACACAATATGAGGTTACTAATAATAGGTTAGGAGTGACCTCCCTTAAGATGATTATAAAGTTTAAAGATTGCACCCAATAAAAATATTGTAGATCACCATCACTGTTATGTTCTTCAAAATAAGATACTTCAGGGTTTTGCCAATTATCTAGTATATGTTTCACCCAATGAACCCTGTTAGCCCTGTCTCTGTCATACCGTCTTCTATCCGTGTATTTGCTATCTCTTGTTATTAAATGTACAAAACCTTGATATTTGCCTTTAAACAATGGGTGCTTGGATACATTTTTATTAAACGTTATATTTCTACCCTTATGAAGTAAAGGAGTTTTATGAAAATCGTTCAAGAATATACCATACATAGTAAAAAGTTGGTCTTTTGTAGGACCATCAAAATCTAGTTCATCTTCATCAAATAATATTTCTAACTCATCTAAATTCATTCCGCTGTTTGTCCTTTAGGTTGATGGTCAAAAATATTAAACTTGTTTTCCCATGGCTCTGTACCTTCTTCTAAAAAATATCCTGATTTAGCTTCTAAATAAGTGATTATCGCAAGTTTTGCTTTATTTGCATTTTCCTTTAGATGATGCCCCTGCGATTTAAAAGTAATAGCCCCAATAAATAGATCGGTTAATTGCAATAAAATATTTTCATGTGAATGAATATGTTGAAAGTATGTAAATGGAGATTTAGTGTTAGTTTTAGCATACTCTCTTTCTAATACTTCAGTAATTTTATTTAACTTTTCTTTACCCCGAGTATCCTTAATATCTAAAATAACTTTATACTCATTAGCAGGGGGATTGGTAGCAGATTTGAGTAAGAAATACACCATTTTATAATAAAATATATCATGGCTTCCGTCATTAAACTTTTTATGGTCTAATTTATTTTTATATTTAACCAATACACACCTAAAGTCTAAATCGTTTTCAAAAAAATAATCTATTAACGCTTTATATAAGGGCAACCTGCTTAATGAAACAGTATTCCATTTAATTTCTGTAGGACTTTTGTGGGTTAACTTAATTTGTTTTATATCTTCTTTTATTTGGGGATATAAATCTGCCAATACTTTGGTGTAACCAATGCACATTACAGGCTTTTTATCATTTTCTAAATGACAGCTTTCATCTATGTAGAGATTGTACATTGAATTAAAATAAATTTTATTAACAAAGATAAAAGAATGGCGCTTAATACAAATTTCCTAAAATCATATTTGCACTTTGCAAGGCTTTAAGTTGTGGCATAATGATTTTATTTTCATACTTTACTAATAAACCCTTTTTTAATAGTTTGCCTTTAAAATTTATCTTCTCACCAATTTCATATAGTTTTTGATTTTCCTTTTGTTTGTTCTCATACATTAGGTAATTGAACAGCCAAATATCTTCCGGTAAAAAAGGTGTATCTCTAAGTTTGGTAAAATCAAAATACTTTTCTGTAAGGCGTATAAAATTCATATCAGTTAAACGCTTGTAAGGAAGTAAATCATCTTTTAAATTAGCAGCCTGCTCTGCGCTTAAATAATTTGATACCGCTATAAAAATAATATGTTTGGGAGTTAAAATCATGGAGGAAAAGGAGTATACTTTTTCTAAAAAATGCTATAATTAATAATGACCATCATGCCATGCGCCTGTCATTATTGTACTTTCGGTAATATCTAACAAGTAAAAATTAAATGCCCCTATATTATTTTTTTCGCATTGCAGTTTGATGGCTATTTTCAATTTATCCAACTCGTCTAAAACATTTTCTGCAATAATTGTTTTGTACAATAAATTACTGTTAGGCATTAGAAATAAGCCTGCTTTATTTATATCGTCGATGAAACCTAAAACTTCTAAAATTTGATTTTCTTTTCCAATATCACCCATAGAGACATTTCCCTTGATAAGTAAAATTGTGTAACTCTTAATTTTCATATTTAACTTTAACTTACTGCTGAACTAATGAGGTTTTATTTGTTGGCTTTGTTTTAAATTTCCTATTTAAAGCCTAGTATGTGTAAATACCACCCAAACTGACCCCCT
>JANPOX010000145.1:0-11155 GCA_031428235.1 Bacteroidia bacterium
AAAAGTCATTCGCAATGGAAAAGCCAATGCGAACGAAGATTTAAAATACTATTACCCTACTAACGATTTGGTTACTGCCCCTGAAATTTTATTTTTCTGGGTGGCACGTATGGCTATTGCAGGTTATGAATGGATGGGAGAAAAACCATTTACGAATGTGTATTTAACAGGAATTGTACGTGATAAATTAGGGCGTAAAATGAGTAAGAGTTTAGGGAACTCCCCTGACCCACTCGACCTGATTGAAAAATACGGTGCAGATGGCGTGCGTGTTGGAATGCTCTTGTGCTCACCTGCAGGAAACGATTTAATGTTTGACGAAAGCTATTGTGAACAGGGAAGAAACTTTGCTAACAAAGTCTGGAATGCTTTCCGTTTAATTAAAGGATTTGAAGTTTCGGATGGTAAACTGAGCGGAGTCGAAGTGCAACAATCCGATGCACAGAAAGCTGCCATTACCTGGTTCGAAAATAAATTGTCAGAGCAGTTAGAGATCATCAACGATCATTATTCTAAATACAGAATGAGTGATGCATTAATGGCTACTTATAAATTAGTGTGGGACGATTTCTGCGCCTGGTACCTAGAAGCTATTAAACCTGAATTTGTTGATGGCAAAGCGCTACCTATAGATAAAGCTACCTACGATGCAACGATAGGCTACCTGGAATCTTTATTAAAAATTATGCACCCATGGATGCCATTTATTACTGAAGAAATCTGGCATTTAATTAAAGAACGCGATGCAAAGGATTGTATCATTGTTGCGGAGTGGCCAAAATCAGTAAGCAGTATTGATAGTAAGCAGCTGGCAGAGTTCGAGGTAAGTAAGGAGCTAGTAACAATGGTAAGAAACGTACGTGCTCAAAAACAATTATCTCCTAAAGAGAAATTAGAAGTGATCGAAAAATCCGATGCTACCTGCTCCTATTTTGATAAAACGATTATTAAGTTGGCGAATTTATCCGCATTCTCTTATACCAAAGAAAAAGTGGAAGGTGCATTCTCTTTTCAAATTAAAACCACAGAGTTCTACATTCCATTAGCAATGAACCTAAATAAGGATGAGGAAATTGAACGTTTGACTAAAGAATTAGATTATAACAAAGGCTTCCTGAAATCGGTGCAGATTAAATTATCCAACGAAAAATTTGTAGCGAACGCAAAACCGGAAGTGATTGAAGTGGAACGAAAAAAAGAAAGCGATGCTTTATCGAAAATTAAATCTATTGAAGAGCAATTGACTGTTCTAAACTAAATCACTAAATTGTTATTTTAAAAATAAAAAAGCTGTTAGATACTTAACAGCTTTTTTTTAATAATAAGAGTGCAGAAACAAATTAAAACTAATCAAAGAACTGATTATCACAGTTTCTATAAACTAGAAAAATTACTACGCGTGTACTGAATGCTTATAAGGAATAGAAAGTAACAACTCCCTCACCTCTTCAATATTGTCAGTAGTTACTAGTTTCATCCTGGTCTCTTTAAAATGATCAATCCCTCTGAAATAATTAGTATAATGCGGTCGCATTTCCAATACCCCTAATTTTGGACCTTTCCATTCAATAGATTTATCAAAATGGGCAAGTGCAACCTCTACCCTATTCTCTAAAGTTGGTTTAGGTAAATGTTCTCCTGTTTTAAAATAATGTTTGATTTCGTTAAAAATCCATGGATAACCAATACTTGCGCGGCCAATCATTATTCCATCCAGGCCATATTTATTTTTATATTCCAATGCTTTTTCAGGAGTGGTGATATCTCCATTTCCAAAAATAGGAATGTGCATGCGCGGATTATTTTTTACAGCAGCAATTGGTTCCCAGTTAGCGGAGCCTTTATACATTTGAGCACGTGTACGTCCATGAACCGTTAATGCTTTGATCCCGATATCCTGTAAACGTTCAGCCACTTCCAGAATGTTGATCATACTGTCATCCCAGCCTAAACGTGTTTTCACTGTAACTGGCAAACTAGTTGATTTAACTACCGCTTTTGTTAAGCGAACCATTAAATCAACATCTTTCAAAACTCCAGCACCAGCACCTTTACAAACTACTTTTTTTACCGGGCATCCAAAATTAATATCTAAAATATCGGGCTGCGTGGCATCAACAATTTTTGCTGACATGGCCATGGCTTCTTCGTCACCTCCAAAGATTTGAATACCAATTGGTTTTTCGTAATCAAAAATGTCGAGTTTTTTTCGGCTTTTTATGGCGTCACGGATTAAACCTTCACTGCTGATAAATTCAGTGTACATTAAATCGGCGCCATATTTTTTACACACATAACGAAACGGTGGATCACTCACATCTTCCATGGGAGCAAGCAATAATGGGAAATCCCCTAATTCTATGTCAGCAATTTTTACGATAGCGCAAAGGTAAGGAATTTAATTTTAATATCAATGGTTGGGTGCGTTCGGCGGTAGCCGAACCGGGCTGTCACTCCAATCTTTTTTACTACATAAAAAAGGATTTCCGTTTGCATCCCTCGCAGTTTTATCTTAAAATCAAAAATTAAACTTCCAATTGAAATTAATTTGCGTTAGGGATTGCAACGAAAATCCTTTGCAGCTTTTTTGATGCAAAGATTGAAGTGGAAAGCCCGACCGCATTTCGCGGGAACGCCCAAATTACTGCCCTACTCAAGCGTATGTTTAGCATCTGGTAATACATTTGCCATAGTCCATTCTAGTTTGTGAACCAGTTCATGTTTTCGAACTTTGCAATCCGGCATAATACAAACTGAACATGATTTTGAAACACAAGGATCAGCATGAATAAAAAATTCGATTTCATGGCTGAATTCTTTAGTCACCAATTTATCCAAATCATCCACTTCTTTATGTGATTCTTCTAATGTAAAATACCATGGTAAAGTCATGTGACAATCTACATGAACAACGGAACCATATTTTACAACTCTTAAATTATGTATATCAATCCAGCTTTCTTTACGTTTGGCATTTAATACCGTGATAAGCTTTTCAATCTTATCATAATCTGCTTTATCCAACAAATTAACCACAGATTCTTTTATCAGCCGCACACCTGTTACCGAAATAAAAACACCAAGCCCAATTGTAATTACATAATCAATCCAAACTAAATTTGTAAAATAAATGATTACCAATCCTATTACCAATCCAATGCTACTCCATGTATCTGTCATCAAATGTTTACCATCTGCCATCATTGATGGCGAATGTAAATTCCTTCCTTTTTTAATTAAACTTTTAGCCAATAGATAGTTTACTGTTCCAGAAAATAATGAAATTCCCAAACCTATATCAATGTGATTTAAAGTGTGGGGATTAAAAAAAGCAGAAATTCCTTTAATCGTCATTCCAATACCGGCAAGGGTAACCATACCCCCTTCAATACCGGTTGATAAAAATTCTATTTTACCATGCCCGTAAGGATGATCTTCATCTTTAGGTTTTGCAGCGTAATATAAACTGTATAATGCAAATGAACCTGCTAAAACATTAACAATGGATTCGACAGCATCTGTTAATATCGCATTTGAGCCTGTTAAATAATAAGCTAAAAATTTTAAAGCCATGAGTAATAAGCCTACTATTAAGGCAAACTTCATGGTATTTATTTTTATGAGATTATTATTTAATGACATATTGATTCTTTTAGCAAAAAAAATAGCCTGATGTTTCAGGCTATTTAAAAATTAATCCATTGTAAACTCATTGTGAAATTACAAAAGTATTTAATTGTAGAAAAGCCTTATTTTATTATAAAAAATAAACCACTTAAAATCATCAGAATAGATTGCTATACTAATGGATTTAGTCTGTCCTTGATGATTTCTTCAACCAAAACGCAGCTCTCAATCAATGCTCCCTGGTCTTTATAAATAAAAGTATAAGCTCCTTCATTAAGTGTTTGTAATGATGTTTTTATATTATTTTCCCTCGAAATAACGACCACTTTACAATCAGGACATTTTTGCTTGATAATTTTTAAAACTTCAAGTCCATTTTTATTTTCTCCTAAGTAATAATCAACAAAAGCAATATCAGTATCTGTTTTCAGGTTTTTTAAAAAGTCTGTCGCATTGGTATAAGAACTTATATCAAAGCTATATCCTTTATCCTTAGCAATTTCACTGGTATAGTTCTCTAATTGCCGGGTTAATAATTGGTTATAAAAATCGTTATCTTCTAATACAACAATTTTAAATTGGTTGCTTGTTTCCATGACTTCTTTTTTTTGATTTTTATATGCCGGTGAATTTAAGTTTAATGTATGGCTAAAATTGGTTTATTGGTATGAAAAACTAATTCGTTTGTAATACTATGATTAAATAAGCGGTCAAATATATTATGTTTTTTGGGATTAATCAAGACGACATCCGTATGATGTGTATCAAAATAGGATTCCAATTCTTTATCAACACTCTTTCCTGTAATGAGAAAAGTTTCATGTTTTATATCCTGTAGTTTTCGTTCAATAAACAGAGCAGTAACAGCACTGTTGAGCGTGATTTCATCATCGGGATCATCGATATGGACAATATCTAGTTCCGCATCGAACATTTTTGCAAAATACCTCGCAACATACACAAGGTCCGTTTTTTCAGTTTCTTTAAGGTCACAGGCAAAAGAAATTTTGCTTGTTTTATGGTATTTTACATTTTCCGGAATAATAAAAGTCGGAACTTCCTGGTTTCTTGCTATATCAATCGCAGTACTTCCAAATATTTTTTCTTTAAAAAAACCGGACTCACCTACAATTCCCATCACAATTAAATCTGCATTTTCGTTTTTCACTGCATCATTTATCACACCATAAGGGTGACCCATTTCAGAAATACATTCCACATCCAGCGCAGGATTATTCATCTGAATTTGAGTTTTCAACTGCGCCAAATGGTCGACCGATGAGTCTTTAATGGCCGATATAAGTTCATAAGAGCCACCTAATTCATAATGAGTTTCGGGTATAGGATATGCATTTACTAACACAATCCTGGTGTTAAATAATTTCGCCAGTTCTACAGCATAATCAACTGCGTTGTTTGCTGATGGCGAAAAATCGGTTGGTGCTATTATAGTTTTCATAAGTAAAATATTTTTTAGTTTTCATATTGTATAGTCATTTTAACCCAATTGACGGATGACTATTTCATAATTATAAATTAGTATCCCTTTTATTTTCATTAATAATCACATAATGTTCCTTTGCATGTTCTTTTAATGAGTCTAATCTTCCATTAGGTTTCAATTGTTTTAAATCATACAGGTCAAGTCTTCTATCCATGAGGTTATGTACACTACCCTGCAGACGTAATTTTTTCAATAGATCCAATTCAACGTCCACAATTAATACAGCTTCGGTATTAGGCGTTGCCTCTGCCTTAATTCCGTTAGTTGGAAAGGCAAAATCCGCAGGAGTAAAGACAGCGGACTGTGCATATTGAATGTCCATGTTATGAACTTTAGGCAAGTTACCTACACCACCCGCAATAGCAACGAAACATTCATTTTCAATTGCTCTAGCCTGAGAACATGTTTTAACCCTTGTAAACGCATTTTGTGTATCTGTTAAAAAAGGAACAAAAAGAATTTCCATCCCATCTAATGCTAAAAGCCTTGCCAACTCCGGGAATTCAACATCGTAACATACCAATACTCCAATTTTTCCGGCATCGGTATCAAATACTTTTAATTTATGACCCCCAACAATACCCCAACAGCTTACCTCTGTAGGTGTTACATGTATTTTAGTATATCGCTCAATTGATCCATCTCTTCTGCATAAATAGCCAACGTTATAAAGTTGCCCATGTCTTATGTATGGCATACTGCCGGTTATAATATTAACGTTATAGGCGATTGCATAATCAATGAATTTATTTCGTAAGGGTTCGGTAAAAGCAGCCAGACTTCTAATAGCCTGTGCTTCTGTTTGATGATTAAAGTCGGCCATTAATGGCGCCATAAATAATTCCGGGAACAAAACAAAATCTGAATGATAACCGGATACAGTGTCTACGAAAAATTCAATCTGTTCGCATAAGGCATCAAAATTACTGAACGAACGCATTTCCCATTGTATTAAGCCAATACGAGCAGTGCTCTTTCTTTGTGATACTGTTTTATTTGGTTCTGAATAAAGTACGTTGTTCCACTCCATTAATGTAGCGCAAGATTTCGATTCTTCATCACCAGGCATGTAATTAGTTAAAATTTTTTTAACGTGAAATTCATTTGCCAATTGAAATGAAAGAACCATATCATAAATTTCTTTACTTTTCACTTTATTAATATAATCCTTCGGACTTAAATTTAATGTGTTTGATGCGTAATTAGGGATACGGCCACCAAACACTATCGCTTTAAGATTTAGCCTTTCACAGAGTTCTTTTCTTGCATCATATAATCTTCTCGCCAAACGTAATCCTCGATAATCCGGATGAACAAATACTTCAATGCCGTATAAGATATCTCCTACGCTGGTGTGGGTGTTAAATGAATAATTGCCTGTGATTTGTTGGTAGGTATGTTCATCTCCAAAATTATTATAATCCACAATAATGGATAATGCCACCCCTACAACTTTTTCATTAAATAAAACTACAATTTGACCTTCTGGAAAAATTTGCAATAATTTTTTAATTTGACTTTTTGTCCAAACCAACCCATGCCATTTCTTATATGCTTCTGTCATTGAATCATAAAGACCTAAGTAATCTTCTAATTGTAAATGCCTGACTTCAATTTTTTTTGAATCAGAAATTTTCTTATTATTTTTTGTATTTTTTTTTGACGAACGATGCATAACCTATATGTTTATAATTAAAATAAACTTACCTTCTCATGGGTTAGCTATACATATGCCATTAAATAGGAAACTAATAATCAATGAGTTAAATCATCGATTCTTTGTATAGGATTCTCATATTGAGAAAATTTTCCTGAAATAGAAAATTACAATTAGGGCTTTCTTTTACTTTTTTCAATTTCAAGCTCACTTAAAAGATCACTGCAAATGTTTTCAATTTCAGAGGATAACATTTTTAAATCATCCATCGGTAGTTCTTTCACCAAATAATCATCCATCTGTAAAAAAACACTTTCTAGATCTTCAACACCCATAAAATTAACCGAGGGCATAGTTTTATGTAATAGTGTTCTAAGTGATTTGTAATCTTTCGACTTTATTAATGAATTCATGTTATAAGTAAATACAGAAATCTGATCAAAGAAAACCATGATCATTTTTAAAATGAGCTGCTCATCATCTTTAAAGTTTTTTTTAAGATAGGACAAATCAAGTCGCTTTTTTTTATTCGATTCAATAATTTTTTGCGGTTTTATTTCTTCCCTGTGGATAATTTTTAGGATTTTTTCGTACAATCGGTTTTCATCAAAAGGTTTTGATATGTAGTCATTCATTCCAAATTGCATACATTTTTCAACTTCATTTGCAAAAGCGTGTGCTGTCATTGCTATAATCGGAATACTATTTTTTGGTTCAGGAAAATTATTACGTATGAAAGAAGTAGTTTCATATCCATCAAGTTCAGGAAGCTGAATATCCATTAGTATAAGATCAAAGGTATGTTCTCTCACTTTATCAATGGCAATGTTTCCATCACCAGCAATTTCTACAATACATTTCCAATTCTCCAGAACTTTTGATGCCAGCATTTGATTAAAAAAATTATCCTCTACCAATAAAATTCTGACTCCATTTAAAGGAAATTCTTCAGGCAGAGCCGGGTTCATCACAGATGAAGACTGATCATTAAGATGTAAATTTTTTCTGAACTTCAGATTGAATGAAAAAATTGAGCCTTCATTTAGCTTGCTAGATACTTCGATGTGACCTTTTTGGAGTTCAACTAATTGCTTAGTGATAGTTAATCCGAGACCAGTTCCACCATATTTTCTGGTAGTATCATTACTTGCCTGTGTAAATCCATCAAATATTCTTGAAAGACTATCCTCTGGAATTCCTATACCGGTATCAGATATTGAAAATTTTAACTCAATAAAATCATTAGTTTCATGTAACATAGAAACCTGTATTTTAACACTACCTTCCTTTGTAAATTTTATTGCATTTCCAACAAGATTAATCAATATCTGGTTTAGGCGCGTGGGATCGCCAATCAACTGTTCAGGAATATGACTATCAATTTCTGTAGTAAGTTGGATGTTTTTTTCAACTGCTTTTGGAAACATTAATTCTATTAGAAGTGAAAGTGTTTGTGATAATTTAAAACTAATACTTTCAAAAATCACCTTTCCAGACTCCAGTTTAGAAAAATCAAGTATATCATTAATAATTACAAGAAGGTTTTCTCCGGAAGTTTTTATCGCATCCAAATACTGTTTATTAGCAGCAATTTTTTCCTGTTTTAATAGAAGATTAGTAAAACCTATAATAGCATTCATAGGAGTTCTTATTTCATGACTCATATTTGCTAAGAATTGCTCTTTAACTTTTAAAGACTCTTCAAGTTGCTTTTTTGCTTTGTAAAGTTCCTCCAACGCCTTATTGCCACTATCCAATGAATATTCAGCAATTTTATTAGCGATAATCAGCTCCTGTTCCGCATTTTTTTGCTTAGTAATATCAGAATCGATGGATATAATTTTTTCGACTTCACCATTTGCACCGAGTATTGGAGTTAAAGAAGTTAGTACCCAATATTCATTGCCAAACTTTGAATAATTTTTATTCTCATAGGCAACCGGTTTCTTTTCTTTTAGAATCGTTTTATAGAAATTCGTTTCCGGTGATAAACCTGTTTTTTCGCCATAACGCAGTATTTCACCATAGGTACCTTTCACGTCATCAAGTTTATAACCGGAAAGTTTTGTGAATCCTGCATTAACCCATTCTATTTTACCCTCTTTGTCCGCAATGGTAACAGCATTAAAAGATTTTGTTGCCACCATGGCCAGTTGTTCAAGCTGTTCCTTCTTTTTCCATTCAGTTATATCCTGAGCAGTACCAATAATCTTTAAGTCCTTTTTTTCTTTATCAATTAATATATCGCCTTTTAATTGTAGAGTTTTGATCGTGCCATCTTTCCGGAGGATCCTGTGAGAAAAATCAAAAGGCTGTAGTTTATTTATTGACTCTTCAATCATGCCAATAACATAATCTTTTTCTTCAGAATGAACAAAACCTATAAATTCTTCATATCTAATATTTAATTTAATAGTTTCAAAACCAAGAATATGTTGTAATTCATCAGAGCAAGTAAAAACATTCTTAATCACATTCCATTCCCAACTACCAATGTGAGCAAGTTTTAGTGCCAAAGAAAGTTTAAATTTTTCCTGGAACAGATCTTCTAACATTTTATTACGTACAATACTTAAATCAAGAGATCGTTTCAACTCTTTACTATTTAATGTGCTTTTTATTAAATAATCCTGCGCACCTAGCTTTATAGCATTAATGGCACTAGATTCATCTTCATCAGTAGTAAGTATTATTAATGGAATTTTTGAACCTTGTTCATGTACTTGTATATAAGTATCAATTCCTGAACTGTCAGGCAGGGAAAGATCTAGAATTATTATATCATATTTATTGAGAGATATAAAGTCAAGACCATCAGATAAACAATCTGCTATAGATAAATCATAATGATTTTTAGGATACGCCTCTTCAAGATAGGTTTGTATCAGTCTTGAGTATGTTTTTACATCTTCAATTAATAGTATATTAATTTTATCATCCACTTTAAATTACATAACTTAATTTTTAGGAACCTTCAAATCAGATTTTATTGTAAAAAAGAATGTTGTTCCTTTTTCAACCTCTGATTCAATCCATATTTTGCCTTCATGTCTTTCAACAATCTTTTTACAAATAGCCAACCCAATTCCTGTACCAGGATACTTATCTTTTGAATGTAACCTTTGAAAAATAGTAAATATTTTTTGATTGTATTCCTTTTTTATACCAATACCATTATCTTTTACAGCAAATAAAAACTTGTTGCCTTGTCTCTTGCCAGTAATCGTGATTTCAACGGGTCTATCACTTTTAAATTTTAAAGCATTGCCTATTAAATTTAAAAACAATTGGCCAATTAAAACTTTATCTCCAAATATTACAGGTAAGGAACCGAATTCAATTTTAGCATTACTTTCACTAATAGCAACTGCCAAGTCTTGCATTACCTCATTTAAAGTATCTTGTAAATCCATATACTCATATGGCTGAACCCTGTTTATTCGAGAATATTCTAAGAGACTATAAATTAATGTTTGCATCCGGTTAGCACCATCAACTGCATAATTGATAAAATCCTGAGCTTCCTGATCAAGTTTATCTTTATATCTTTTCTCTAATAACTGGAGGTAACTGATAATCATTCTTATTGGCTCCTGTAAGTCATGAGAAGCCACATAGGCAAACTGTTCCAGTTCAGCATTTGACCTTAACAATTCATCTGATTTTTTGTTCAGTTCTTTTTCAGTAGTTATTCGTTGTGAAATATCATGAATAATCATTAAAGCACATTTCCTATTATTAATATCAATTAAACCGGCAGAAAACAACATGCTCCCTGGCTCATTAGATTTTTTATTAAAAGAAACTTCTTTATTCTTTATAAATCCATCTACAGTCAAAGTTTCAATAACCTGTTCTTTTACTTCTTCATTTACAATTTTAATCTCATCAGGCGTATGGCCAATAACTTCATCTCGCTCAAAACCTATGATATCTAAAAAACTATCATTTACTTCAATATACTTCATCGAAGCTAAATCTGCCAAAGCCAGCCCTGTTGGACTAAGCATAAATGATTTATTAAATTTTTCCTCACTGATTCTTAAGGACTCCTGAGCTTTTATAAATTCCGTTTCAATTTTTTTAGTTTTATTGTCGAGTTTTTCGATCAATGCATTTACATGTTTTGAAAGTATATCAATCTCATCCGTTTCGCCGGAATCAGAACTAAATACATTTTTATCAACATTGGAAATTTTTGAAAGTTTTTCAATAAGATTTTCAATACGCAAATCTTTTATATTATTAATCGTTGATTTCATATTTACAGATAATTTATTTTTTTATATTCTACCAATAAGATATTGATTGGCATTCCTTATATCAGCATTTTTTCAATTAAAATCGTACTCCATAGTCAATTTTAA
>JANPOX010000146.1:0-9624 GCA_031428235.1 Bacteroidia bacterium
ATTGCATTTTTATTATAAAAATCACACATAAATGCATTAATTATTATATAATTCTTAAATTATTATTATGTTTGGCGAAATATAAAAATCTAAACAAAAATGAAAAAAATTTACTTAATGTCTTTAACAGCAGTTTTTGCACTAACTGTTAATGCACAAACAACAAAATTAAAAAAAGTTAGTGGAAATGTAGAAACCACAACATTTTCAAATACTAATAACAGTCTTTCTAAAGTAACTCAGCAAACTGGTAATATTACTTCTAATACTCAGTATGTAGCTGGTACTACTATGAACCTTGAATTTACTTTAAACTTAACCAATACTGATGCAGAGTATGGTGATTTTATTTCAATTACTTTTCCTGCAGGTATAGTTCCAAATTCAAGTCCAAATAATCCATTTGCATCTGATGCTGCTGATCCGGGTCCTGATGGTCCTGAAGTACTTAATCCTATTTCTGGTCAAACAATTTCATGGGGAAATGATGATAATAACTGGGGTGGAATAGTTGCAAATGCATCTTATAATTTTACTGTTAACGTTACAATAACTCCTGGAACAATTGGTACTCAGGTTGCAACATACTCCGTTTCTGGTGATGGTTATGGAGCAACTCCTGGAGATTTAGGTTCAGGAAATGTTAATATTTTACCTGCGGGTTCCCCTGATTTTAGTACTGCGCTTGCAGCTCCTATTGGAATTACAGCTATTAACAATTGTAATTTAGCGATGTTGCCAATTGCTGGTCGTTTTCATAATAAGTCAACAGTTCCAGCATCTGCTATTACTGTAAATTATAGTGTTAATAATGGTACTCCGGTATCTGATATAATCCCTGGTCCAATTGCGGCAGGAGATTCAATTGATTTTGTTTTTTCAACGCAGTTCGATTTTTCTCCATCAAACATTTATAGTATTAAGGTTTGGTCAGATTTAACAGGAGAATTAAACAGGATGAATGATACAGCTTCAATAGGAATATCTAATAGTGTTTCTGTGCCATTAACTACTACTACTTATTCTAACGGTGTTGAAACTAATTATGAATATGGTAGCTTAAACCGTGATTTTGTTTCTGGTTTAGGATATACATTTGCATTAACTGCAACAAAACATACAGGTTCTTATGGTTTATATTTAACAGTGCCAGCGGGTACAGTTACTCCTGTTAACGAAGCAATGGTAGTTTTACCATGTCTGGACGTTACATCTGGAGATACCTACCGTATTTCTTTTTGGAAAAAAACAACAACAGCAGCAGCTAATGGTATGACTGGTGTGTTTACAGGAACTGCACAAACTGCTGCTGCAATGACAACTATTCTTAAAGCATATTCCGCTAATACTCCTACAACTGCTACTGCTCCATGGACTAAAGATTCAGTAGATTATGTAGCTGCGGTAACAGGAACAAAATATTTTGCTATAGGAGGAAAAGGAACTACAACTGCAACTTCTGGCATCAATGTACGTCTTGATGATATTAAAATCGCTAAAGTGGGTAGCTCAGTTGGTGTAAAAACAATTGCAGCAAATGATGCAATTACTATTTTCCCTAACCCAACTTCAGGTGTTTTAAATATCAATGCAGTTGAAGCTAATTCATCTGTTGAAGTATTTAATGTGATTGGAGAGAAAGTTTATTCCAACATTCTTACTAAAGGAAATAATACTATTGATTTATCAGGTTTAGCAAACGGAGCTTACTTCGTGAAATTAAACTCAAACAACCAAATCATTACTAAAAAAGTTGTTTTAAGTAAATAAGCTTAATTTCTTAATTTATATTAAAAAGCCCCGCCATCGCGGGGCTTTTTAATTCGCCCCTCATCCATTTTGAGCAGCAGCTTTTGGATAAAAAACTATATATATAGTAACTATTATGTAAATTTTCGCTAGGTTATTTTAGGTAAATTTGATATTAATCTGAACCATTATAGATATACTTTTGCGAATTAATAAAATGCGTATAATAATTGTTTATTTTTTTTGTAATTTTCTGTTTGTTCAGATTCTCATTCACAAATAAAATGAAGGAGATCTCAAAAGATAGATAGTACAACATTTTGAAGAACAGAATTATAATTTAGCTTATCAGTTATTTGTCAAACGTAAAAAAAGATAAAAATGAAAAAAATCTACTTAATGGGCTTATCGGCTGTTTTTGCATTGTCGATTAACGCACAAAATTCAATTAAAATTAAAAATCCTGCTAATAAGGGTGAATTTAAGAACGCTTCAGCTGCTAAAGGTGGTACTCCAATGTCTCCATCTCAAATTACCGGTGGTATTGTTTGTAATACAGGGTACGTTGCAGGTACTACAATGAATTTACTTTTTACTGTAGATCTTACCAATACAGATTCTGAATACGGTGATTCACTTGCAATTACTTTCCCAACAGGTATTACTCCTAACACAAGCGCTTCAAATACTCCATCTGTAGGAACCGGGGCAGCATATATTGAAATGTTAAACCCGATTGCGGGTCAAACCATATCCTGGGGTGATAATGATAATAACTACGGTGGAATTGTACCAGGTAATTCTTATTCATTACAGGTTAACGTAACAATTGGTGCTGGCGTAACCAGTAACCAGACAGCATCTTTTGATGTATCCGGAGACACATATGGTGCAGCTCCCGGTGATTTAATTGGCGGCACTTTAACTATTTACCCTGTTGTAAGTTCTGTTGGTGTAAAAACAATTGCAGCTAACGATGCAATCACTATTTTCCCTAACCCAACTTCTGGTGTTTTAAATATTAATGCAGTTGAAGTAAATTCTTCAGTTGAATTATTTAACGTTATCGGAGATAAAGTTTATACTGCTAATCTTACAAAAGGAAACAATACTTTAGATTTATCAGCTTTAGCTAACGGTGTTTACTTCGTGAAGTTAAATTCAAATGATCAAATTATTACTAAAAAAGTTGTTTTAACTAAATAATCACTTTCCTTAATTTTGCCTTTAAGGGCAAATTAAAAACAGTGTTATTCCTACCAATAAACCCCGAAAGACAAGTCTTTCGGGGTTTATTTTTGTGAGTCTTCATTTATAACTCTTATTCTCAAGAAACTTTAATCAAATCATATTCCGCTATAATTTTATTGTACTTATAATAATTTCTTGTAAAACAAAACTACATAAGTATGCCAAAATTGTCTTACCATCTTCGAAACCCGACACAAACATTAATGTCCTTTACTCACATAATCGTTAAGCATTGAATTAAACATTGGCTTGAAATCAGCCCAGATCCTTTATTGGCAAATTTACTTCACCTAATTTCACTACTGCCCGTTTTATTTTAGATATGTTTTTCTGTCTTTTCCCAATCAAAATAATTATTAAGATAGATAGACTTTCAAAAGTGCCAAGTAAAAAGAAAGAAAACTGCATAAAAAAAAGTCCCGCCATTTGGCAGGACTTTAAATCGATTAATTAATTATTACTATTTAGCGATAGTAAACTTACTGTACATTTTTGAATTGTCTGATTTAACAGAATACATATAAACACCAGCATTTAAATCTGATAAACTGATTTTAGAAGAATGATTACCTGATTCTACGTTATCCATTTTAATTGATTTAACATTTTTACCTGTAACATCAAAAATCTCGATATCAATTTGACTTGATTTATTTAAACCAAAGTTAATAGTAATATCATTAGATGTTGGATTAGGGAAAGCCGCTAATAGAGTTAAGTTTCCTTTAGAGATACTGTTATTAAGCCCTGTAGTGATATCAACAACCGGAAAAATCATTAAATCAAGATTAACACCAAAAGCCGAATTTACAGATGCCCAACCACCTGCAAAAACTGGCGGAGTTACAACATCAAAAGTCCAGGACAAACTATCAGTTGATGAACAACCACCTACAGTAGATAAAATGGCCAAAGTATCCATTCCGGAACCTCCCATTGCTGGTGATTCAATTGATGCGAAAAAATTTCCAGCTGTTAATGCAACCGGAGTTCCAAAAGTAATAGCATCATACCCGGTAAATGTATTTAATGCTTTAGTTGCAGTTGTTCCCACTTGCACATTTGGTCCTTTTGTTGTTGCATTTTCACTATAAATTTTTGCACTAACCATTCCTGTACCTTCAGCAATCCCAGTAGCAACTAAAATATCAGTTACATTTACATTACCTGTAATATTGTATTTTTGAGCAGCTCTGTTAGCAACATCAGTAATAACCCCAATTCCAGTAACAGTATAAGTGGTTAAATTAGTTCCAAAAGAATATCCTTCGGCAACGACAGTGTACTGAGGAGTAGAAGCATTATTCCAACTAGAATAATAAACGATATTAGCTGTATTTGTAGCGCAACCACCGGTATTAAAAGTTGAAGGCATTAGCGTAGCTGTTGTTGCTGTTTTAGCAAGAGCTCCATTAGTTAAAGTTCCTACCTCAGAAACCTGATGTGGATTTAGGGTTTTAATAAGTTTTTCCTGTGCATTTGCTCCTAAAGCAATAATTGCAATGGCAAAAGTTGAGTAAATTTTTTTCATATTGTATATTTTTAAAATTGTTTAGTCAAATATAAGAGAAGTTTTTAAACAAAAAAATGCTACATATTTTATATTACAGACTTTAGCTATTAACATTCACCCTTTATAATTTCTAAAATACCTCGTCATAATTTATGTAAAAAACCCTTATTTAGCATCTTTATACTAAATTATTTAGGTTATTTTAGGTAAATTTGAAATTGACTCTGAATCCAATTAGACATATACAGCGTTTAAGTAAAATGCGTTATAGCTATGTACTTATTCTATTAGCAATTTTCTATTGCCCAGATTTTTATTCCCAGATAAAAAACGAAGACGATCTTAAAAAGCAAGCACAGACACATTTTGAAGATGAAGACTACAATTTAGCTTATAAACTATATGCTCAACTGGTTTCTCTTTATCCAAAGGATCCGGATTACAATTACAAATTAGGGGTTTGTATGCTCTATACTGAGCCTGATAAGAAGAAGCCTTATTCTTATCTTCAAATCGCTACAAAAAATCCAGCAGATGCTCCTAAAGATGCATTATTTTACCTGGCAAAAACGTATCATATAAACTATAGATTTGATGATGCTGTAAAATTCTATACTGACTATAAAAAAATAGGCAGTGCTTCCTCCATCAAAAAACTTCAGGTTGACAGGGAAATACAAGCGTGTATAAACGGTAAGCGGTTGCTATCTAACATTACAGATTTGGTTGTTCTTACAAAAAAGCAACTTAATGAAGCCGATTATTTTAAAGGTTATGATGTAAAAGATATTGGTGGAAAATTATTGGTAAAACCAGATGAATACAAAACCGCTTATGATAAAAAGAAAAAAGATAAATCAGTAGTCTATCTTCCGAAGAAAGCGGATAGACTATATTATTCAAGTTACGGTGAAAACGGAAATACAGGAAGAGATATTTATTTTATGAATAGACTTCCTAATGGAAGTTGGAGTAAGCCCACCATGCTTCCCTCTTCAATTAATACAGAATTTGATGAAGATTACCCCTTTTTACATCCCAATGGGAAAACACTTTATTTCAGCTCAAAAGGATTTAACAGCATGGGAGGCTATGATGTGTTTAAAACAACATACGATGAATCTACCCAAACATGGAGTAAGCCCGAGAATCTTGAGTTTCCTATCAATTCACCGGATGATGATATTTTATTTGTAACCGATTCATTAGAAAAAACAGCTTTCTTCAGTACCGGAAGATATAGTCCGTATGGAAAACTGGATGTTTTAAAAATAAATACAGAAAGACGCCCAATGAATTTTGCAGTAGTAAAAGGTACCGTTGTAAAAGAAGAAGCAGCCCAAAGTGTGAAATCAAAAATCTCTGTAAAAAATATGGAGAACGGTGAAATTGTTGGAACCTTCAATGCTCAGGATAATGGCGATTATAATCTTGAATTACCAAATGGCGGTAAATTTATTTTTACTGTTGAAACCCCCGGGATTCCTACTCAATCTGAAGCCGTTCAAATTCCTGTGGCTTATACATTAAAACCATACAAACAAGTTATCTCTTACGATAATAAGATATTAAAGATCATTAATTATTTTGATGGAGCTGTTGCTGATGATAATTATTCAATGATGCTTGACCAGATTGAGAAAAAAGCAAAACTTGAAATTAATGAAACCGAGCCCTACAATAATAATTTACTCAAGGATGCTCCAAAAACACAACCGACCACTGACGAGAACAAAAACCTGAATTCAGTTAGCACTACTAATCCCACTGTTCAAACTGGAGAGCCAAACACAAATAAAAATGTTACCAATGAACAACTATTAGCCATTGCTAAAACTGATGCGAAAGAGGCCGGTGATGAAGCAGCAAAACTTAAACAGGAAGCACTAGATGCTTTTGGTTTGGCAACACAAAAAACCGCGGAATCTCTTTTGAAACAAAAAGAAGCTGATGAAGCATTAGCAAATGCAAATACAATTACAGATGTAGCTCAAAAAAACGAAGAATTATCAAAAGCCAATCAATTAAAGGATGAAGCAAGAGTAGCTACCAATGTTGCTAATACTGCCACTAACATGGCAAAAAAACTGGAAGTTGATGCTAGTGTTCAACAGAAAGAAGCAGATTTGACCAATCAATACATTAGTCAGTTAGATGCCGTTATAAAAAATAAAAATAATAAGCAAGCATTAACTAAACTTGGTGAAATTCAAAAAGAACTGGATGATCTGTCCAAACAAAAAAATCAATCGAGTGAATTATTTACTTCTTTAAAAGCTGAATCAGAATTAAAACAACAGGAGTTAGCAAATTCTGAAAAAAAGAGCAACAGCATCGTTAATGAAATTAATTCCATAAAGAATGAAACCTCTAATCTTGAAAAGGATTTGGCAAACGAAAGCGATAAATCAATTAAAGAAAACATTACTGCACAAATACGGGAATTAAATAATGAGATTGATTTAAAGAACAAAGACCTTGCTACCAATCAGCAAAAAATTGAAACCCTGAAAAATGAAGTTGATGGGGTGAATCAGGAAATACAAATTGCCGCAAAAATATTAAATGAATCAACAGAAACTATTGCTGCAGCGACTAATAATACAGAAAATAAATCTGAATTAAAAACTAATGAGTCGCAAGCCACTAAAGTTAATCCGTTGAGTACTGAAGCTATTGCAACAAATAACACCAATGTAACTAACTCAAATCCTAACACAAATACAAACATCTCAACTGATAATAAAGAGATTAGTAATCCTGACCAACTAATTAATGAGGCAGAAAGCTTAAGTAATAAAGCGAGTGAGCAAAGAAAAGAAGCGTCAACTAAAAACGGAACAGAGAAAGAGAATTTAATAAAACAGGCAATAGAAAATGAAAAAATGGCCATTGATAAAAAACTGGCGGCATCTGAAATATATGAAAAACAAAACAAAACGAAATTTGATAACAATGCAGTTAATCTAACGGATTTACAAAAGCTATCAGCTAACACATCAACTTCAGAAAGTTCTCAAGCAAACACACTGATAAATGAATCTAACCTTAACTTTAAGCAAGCGCAAGAAATTCGTAAAGAGGCTGAAAACAATTCTTCCGCGGCCGCTAAGTTAGGAGGCTTGAGTAATGCTGAAGAAAAAGAAAATGAAGCTGTAGCGAAACAAGAAAAAGCACTCGCTATTTTGTCTAAAACCAATTCAACCAATGTAGCAAAGGCAGTGGATGAACCTGTAAAATCACAAGAAACTATTGTTGCCAGCAATAACACTTCAACCAATAATCCTGAAGCATTAATTAATGAATCAGAAAATTTAAACACTAAAGCTTACGAGCAAAGAAAAGAAGCAGTTACTAAAACCGGTACTGAAAAAGATGAATTACTAAAAGAAGCCAGTGCAAATGAAAAGTTGGCGACTGATAAAAAACTGGAAGCCTCAGTTTTATTTCAAAAACAACACAATGATAGTTTTGACATTAATGCTACAAACTTAAATGAATTACAAAAACTTACAGGAAAT
The DNA here is from genome assembly GCA_031428235.1 of Bacteroidia bacterium. GTDB lineage: Bacteria > Bacteroidota > Bacteroidia > B-17B0 > Aurantibacillaceae > UBA4416. The sequence continues at coordinate 8,035 of JANPOX010000146.1, forward strand.
AAAACCAGCAATGAAATTTCTCAGGCAAACATGCTTACCAATGAGGCGGCAATCAATTTTAAGCAAGCACAACGAATTCGTACGGAAGCAGAAGCTTATCCTAATGGCGCAGCCAGGTTAGGCGGACTTAATAACGCTGAAGAAAAAGAAAATGAAGCTTTAGCGAAACAACAAAAAGCAATAGCGATTTTATCAAAAGAAAATCCAACCTATAAATTAAAAACTGTAGATGCAATTCAACCAACAACAACTGTTATAGAAAGTGATGAGACTACAAAAACAGCCAATATCAAAATAGACACTTACTTAGCGGCTAGCAAATCCAATCAAACTGAATTGAATACAAAAAAAGACCAACTCACTAATAATCCTGCCTTTAATAATTCAAGCAATACACAAGTACAAAATTTAAAACTATCAGCGGATAATTTAAATAATGAAGCAAAAGTATTTATTGGTCAATCAGTAACTGCTCCAACACCTTCTGAAAAAGCAGATTTATTATTGAAAGCCAATGAAAAAGAAATAGCTGCACTAAAAGCCTTGACACAAGCATCTGATATTTTGAACAGTAATGCAGTCGCAACAAATAATACAAATTCAACAACAAACAATGAAAGTGTAAATCCTAATGCGAACAGGACTAATGAAACGACAACTTCCATTAATTCCAATTCTGAGAATTCAAGCGTTACCTCGGCAACTACAACAGAAAACAGTAATAATAGTGAAGCTGGTACAACAACAGCTAATACAACTGAATCCTCAAATAATAATCCTAATAATTCAATTTCAGCTAATTCTTCGACAACAGCCACTACTGATTTGAATGCCGGAAAACAAACCAATAATTCAGCTTCAACTACTGACGAAAATGGTGTTAGAGATGATGCATCAAAATTAAAAGCAGATTTAAATAACAACAATGAAATTAACCTGACAACATTTAACGCTTATAATAATACCGAGGCAATTTCCTTAAAAGAACAAGCATTACAAAAAATAAATGCAGCCTTAATTGCAGATGTACAAATTATTAAAGCATTAGATAATGTGGTGCAAATGTCATCAACAAACCAGCCGGCCGGAACATTAAGCCAAGAAAATATTTCTGGTCTTATTACTGAAGCTGATAACTTAAATAATGAAGCTTTTGCAAAGTTTTCGGCATACAAAAACTTTTTCTTCATGACTGGCATTTGCTTCTCCAGCTCTGCTTTATTTGCGAATGGAATTTCTTTTCCATCCAGATAGTAGGTTAGTAATTGTTCATACTTCCCATTATTATCAAAATCATTGTAATACATTTTTACGGGTTGTTGTACTGAGGCAGTAAGGCGGCTGTTCATCCCAAGGTTACCTGCCATAAGATCAAGGTCGCCATCGCCATCAACATCTACAGGTAACAAAAAATTCCACCAACCCAATGCTGATGATAATACTTTCTTTACAAATTTTTCTTTGTTGTTTATAAAAACGGTAGGTGCACCCCATTCCAATGCAAGGAGTAAATCAAAGTCCTTATCAGCGTCTATATCTACCCAGGTAGCGCCTGTTACAAAGCCGACATGGGATAATTCTGGCGCCAGC
>JANPOX010000147.1:0-8632 GCA_031428235.1 Bacteroidia bacterium
CTGTCCAAATATAAGAGCTGGCGCCTGTTCCACTTAAGGTAGTGGAAGAACCGTTACAAAGTGTAGGACTACTTACAGTTGAACCAACTGTAGGTTTGGGATTAACCGTTATAGTTCGCACGGCTGAGTTCGTGCAACCATTGACTGAGGTACCGATCACTGTATAAGTTGCTGTAGCTGTTGGTGTAAAAGATACACCGTTAGTAACACCACCTGTCCATGTATAAGTGCTGGCACCGGTTCCGCTTAAAGTGGTGGAAGCATTAAGACAAATTACTGAGTTACTTGTGGTTGAAGAAACAGGAGGAGGAGTATTAACGGTAATAGTTCTAACAGCCTGATTTGTACAGCCAGTAACAGCATTGGTACCAATTACTGTATAAGTTGCGGTTGCTGTTGGCGTAAAGGCTACTCCATCTGTAACCCCACCAGACCATGAGTAAGAACTGGCTCCGGTTCCGTTGAGTGTAGTTGATCCGTTATTACATATTACAGAATTAGTTGTTGTAGAAGATACAGTTGGCTTTGGATTGACTGTAACTGAATAAGTAGCTGAATTTGTACAACCATTTGCTGCAGTTCCAATTACTGTATATAAAATACCAGTTGTAGGCGATGCTGTTACAGTTGCTCCAGTTGATGGACTCAAAGATGCTGTTGGTGACCACGTATAAGTTGATGCACCTCCGGCTGTTAAAATTGCTGAGCTACCATTACAAATTACAGAACTACTTGCTGATGCTGAAATGATTGGTACGGAATTTACAGTTATGGTATTAACAGCGGTATTAGTGCAACCATTAACAGAAGTTCCAGTTACAGTGTATGTCGTTGTTATTGTAGGAGAAAATGCAGTACCGTTAGTAATACCACCTGTCCAGGTATAAGTTGAGGCACCTGTTCCATTTAAAGTAGTTGCATTGCCATTACAGACAACCGAATTAGAGGCAGTTGAAGATACAATAGGAACTGTATATAAAAAAACTGTTTTAGTTAAGGTTTGTTTATAACCACACACTCCTCCCACAAAACACGTATATGTCATTTGAGTTCCAGGGGCTACAGTAATGGTTTGAGTATTTTCTCCGGTTGGAGCCCAGGTATAACCCGTAGCACCACTTGGTGCAGTTAATAAAGAACTTTGACCAGGACAAATAGTTCCGGGAACAGCAGTAATAGCAGGCAATGCTACACCTGAAATTGCCTGAATATTGTAATTACAAATATCACCTGCCCAACCGTCAATCATCACATAATAATCAAGGCCAGTTGTTAAACTGTTTGCGTTCACGGTATAAGTACTTATGCCTCCAACAAAAGATCCGGATATATTTTCTTTGAAATCAGATACAGGAGTAAAACCGCAACAAGCAGATGTCGTTTTAAAAATTTGCATTTGAACACCTTTTGGTGATCCTGGAGTTCCTGTAACAGAATTAGTTCCAATTCCCCAACAATCAGATACTGTAACTCTTAAAGAGACTGTTGGACTGGCCGCAGTAAAACGCACCCAGGAATTTCTATCTATATAAACATCATTTATTGCTGAACCTGTACCCCAGGATCCACCTGCACCAAAGGGTCCGGCAGGATTTGCATTTACACTATATGTATAAGTTGGGCCAGGGCCTTCACCATTACCACGCATATTGCACGGATGATCTCTGTTATAAGCCGGACTCGTAGTAGCAGAATAACCATTTATATCACATATATATAACGCATTAGCGCATAGGTCATTTGTAGGAGATTGAACACAAAATCCAAAATTCCCTTGAGAAGCACCAAATCCCCAATATCTTAAATAAACCGTTTCACCGGGAATTAAACCTAATGCTCTGATAAAAGGCTGTAAATCATTATAGCCCGCGGGATAATCATAATCATCTGAGCAGGTATAGGTTGTTAATGCTCCACAAGTTCCTCTATAAATTGTCATAACACCATCCTGTATCCATCCCGCACCCATATTGGGCTGTGGAGTAATGTAAATATTTCCACTGGCGGGAACCGTTATTTTAAACCAAACATCTTTTGAAGTTGCTCCAAAACCACCACTAGATAATGCCCCATAAGTGTCTGTTGAATTATTGTAGTTCTCACAAATGGCTCCAGGACTGCCCGGTAGTATAGTTTGTGTAGCACCAACGTTAGAAAAAACTAAATTATTGCAATCAGCTGTAACAGCAGGGACTTGGATCGCATTACAAGGTTCATCATTTGGTTGCGAACCTGCTATGATGCTTGTACCAGAAACACAAACACTGAATGTATTGCCTGATGTAGAATAATAATCATAAACTCTAAAAAAATAGGTAACGCCGGGCGATAAGCCGCTCGCAGTTACAGTTTCTGTTCCACCAGAAAAAGTATTATCAGTGCAACTCATCGAAGAAAGCGTGCCGCATGTTCCATTATATAATTCAACCACCCCATCAAAAGAGGCAGAACCAGCAACTTGAATAGTTTGAGTGTAATTGGTAGCAGTAAAAGAATACCAGACATCATCATTTGATGTTCCTGCGCAAGGTGCAAAAGATTGGGTAGCACCAAAGGAAGTTCCGGAAGTATTTACACAGGCAGCATTTACACTTAAATTAATTGCACTACCACAAATATCATTCGAAGGCGCAGCGGGAGGGTTATTTAAACACATGGTAAAAGTACTGGAACCAGCACCGGCAAAATAATGGTAAACCCTTACAAAGTAGGTGTTTCCGACTGTTAAACCGGAAGCAACCATTGACTCTGCCTGGCCATTAAAGGTATTATCTACACATCCGCCTGAAATTAAAGCAGTACAGGTTCCTGAAAATAATTGCAATACTGCATCGTAACTGGCAGAACCAATCACTGTTAATGAATGACTTGTTCCAGTGGCCACAAATTTATACCAGGAATCATCATCAGCATCTCCAACACAGCCAACAATGTTTTGCGATAGGCCGGCGGTACCAGCAACGCATGCTCCATTAGTTAAAGCAACTGCTCCGGAACAATTTTCGCCTTGCGAACGGGCTATTTGAAATGCTATAGCAAATAAAAAAATTAGATAGATTTTTTTCATACTTATGTGGTAAAAATGTTTTGGTAAATTATTTAGATTCGTATTTACCAATGCTATATTCCATTGGGGAAAGGCCACTTTTTAAAATAGTTTGTTTAATGGATGTAGGACTAAATATTTTATCATTTTCAGACGTTATAGTTTTTTCTTTAACAACTAAAATAATCTGCCCCATATTTTTTTCATTTTTGTATTTAACTTTAGCCTGTGATACAAAATCAAGTTTTAACAGATTTTGCTCCAGGTTACTGATTTTTTCCTGATCCGCTGTGCCTTCAAATGTATAATAGTGCATTGTAAAAAAATCGTTCATGCCAAGTGTGCTTTTCTCCTGAGCATGAGAAAGTTGACTGAAAAAAGAAAATAGAAATAAAAATAGAAAAGTAGCCTTATTCATATCTGATTTGTTAAATGTGTTAATCACAAAAATATACCAAAAATCCGATAGATTTTGCAAGCGAATTGTTAATTTTTTATTAAATCAATTTAGTAAAAGATAACTTTAATATTTTATAAATCTATGAATTTGGTATCAAACAATATTTCTATGAATTATAAGGCATTTAAAGGACCAAAAATGACCCAATTTATAGCTTTGTAATTAAACTAAATAATTATATTTGTGTTAATTACAAAATCGATATATGAAAAAATTATTAACCATTTTTGCACTGGTCAGCATAACGGCTGCTTTTTCACAAATAACAATTAATGCCAATTTTCCTTCAAATATGAGTGCTGGGTCTACAGTAGACGCAGATGTTAAAATTAATAAAGGAGCTGTTGGTAATTTTGCCAAATATCAGTTAGATGTTCCTACCGGATATATGATTTCAGCTGTTGATGCAAAAGGAGGTAATTTTACTTTTGAGAACCAACGTGCCAAGATCGTATGGGTTTCTGTTCCTTCTGAATCCGAATTTGTTGTAAAATTAAAAATTGCAGCTAATTCAGATGCTGTGAATCCAGGCATTTTTACACAAAAATTTTATTATCTTGAAAACAGTGAGAAAAAAGAAGTAGAAGCTTCTCCCATAACAATTAACATTAGCGGTGTTGCATCATCTTCTTCAAATAGTTTTCCAGTTGAAGCGACTCCTGTTTCCACCAAAAACGTAGCTGCAACTCCCACAGAATCTAAACCAGGTAATACATCATCAAATTCGCTATCAACTAACAAACCTTTAGAATCTTCGCCGGTAAAATCCAAGCCAGCTTCATCTTCCATTAATGAGGCGGGTATGACTTTTAAGGTTCAAATTGGGGCATTTACAAACGAACCATCCAAGAGCAAATATTCGGCTTTAGGAAAAGTTAATATTGACCTGATCAATGGAATGTATAAGGTTACAACAGGAAATTTTAAGTCGTATGACGAGGCTACAAGATTTCGTGATGATTTAAAATCAAAAGGTTACAACGGTTTTATCACAAAGTATAAGGACGGAGTACGTATTAATTAATACCTTTTTCTAATAATTAGGCTATAAAAATTATCTTTTGATTAGAAAACATTTCATAACTATTTTTTCTCTTATTGCCTTTGGTTTATCTGCTCAGCAATATCCATGGTGGACCCAATACCGTGCTAATCAAACACTATTCAATCCTGCTTTTTGCGGCACAAAACGGGTTGTTGATGTCCGGATCAATTACAGGAATCAATGGACCGGTTATGATGGTGCACCTAAAACCTATGCTTTATCTTTAAATTCCCGACTTTGGAAAGGAAGAATAGGAGTAGGCGGTTTCATTTTCAAAGATGATATTGGGCCTTTTAAAACATTAGCCAGCAGTGTAACAGGTGCTTATCATTTGAAATTTGCTGATTCTGAATTATCTTTTGGCATCCAGGGAAATTATTTCAAACAACGATTTAATGGAGGCGATGTTACAACTCGGAACAGCCAAGATAAAGCAATTGATCAATATTCAACGGACAAAGCCGGCGGTTTTGACGGGAGTTTTGGTTTGTTATATTACAATGATCGGTTTCATTTAGGTGCTGGAGCCAATAATATTTCCAGCACTAAACTAGAGTATTACAAAACAGATACGGTAAAAAAAGCAATCTATACCAATGTTCCGCACTATAATATATCTGCAGGGTTTAACTGGGCTGATGATATTAACTATACATTTGAGAATTCTATAGTAGCAGTATTTGTTCCCGGGGTTCCTATTTCTATGGATTATACCATAAGACTGCATATGAAACAGCAATTAATAGCAGGTTTCAGTTTCCGTTTAAATGATGCCATAGCTTTACAACTAGGATATACCCTTAAAGAAAAATTCCAAATTTCATATTCATATGACCTGGTTACATCACCTTTGAGAAAATATCAAAAAGGGTCTCATGAACTGACACTTATATTTTCGTCAAACATGGGTTATGACCAGAAAAAAAGAGGACTGGATAAACGCTTTCTTAGACAACGATACCAATACTTGATCCAATAAGAAATGATTTTTTCAGTAATAGATTTAGGAACCAATACATTTAATTTGTTGATCGCAGAACGATTTCCTAACGGTACTTTTAAAAAATTATTTAATACTAAAATTTCTGTTAAGCTTGGTGAAGGAACAATTAACGAAGGGTATATTTCAGATATTCCATTTGAAAGAGGAATCAATGCCCTAAAATATTTTGATCATTATTTAAAGGAATATAAAGTGGAACAAACGTATGCTTTTGCAACTTCCGCCATACGCTCTGCATCTAACGGAAAAGACTTTGCGGAACAGGCTTTGAAAGCCACAGGAATTCTGATTACTGTAATTGATGGGGATGAAGAAGCTGACCTGATTTATCATGGGAACAAAATGGCCATTAAAATGAATGATTCTGTATCGTTAATTATGGATATTGGTGGCGGCAGTACTGAATTTATTTTCGCTAATCAGGATGGTATTTTCTGGAAACAAAGTTTTTTGCTTGGAGCAGCGCGCCTTTTAGAAAAGTTTAAATTATCCGACCCAATAACCTCCCAGGAGATAGAAGAGTTTAATGATTATTTAAGAAAAGAATTATCACCTTTATTTGAAGCAGCTAATAGTTACGGTTCCTTTGAATTAATAGGATCCTCGGGGGCATTTGATTCTGTAATCGACATCATTGCCGGAGAATTTCAAACGGGTGGGTTAAAAGAAAACCAAACAGAATATTCCCTCAACCTTCAACATTATTTTTTCATCAGTGAAATGATTAAGAAAACACCAATCAAAGATCGTTATAACATTAAAGGTTTAATTGAAATGCGTGTGGATATGATCGTTATTTCTTTTTTACTGATTGATTTTATCTTAAAAGAGTTAAATCCTTACCGAATAAGAGTTTCAACCTTTTCTTTGAAAGAAGGCGTTATCAGTCAAAAATTGGGCTTAATGCTTTCTTAGTTCCCATACAAAAATCTTTCGTAACTTTGATAAAATGATTATCAAAAGTCCATATACATTAACTGTTTCAGAAAATTTTTCGGAAAAAGAAGTGAATAAAGATATCTGGATGGTTATTTTGCATGCTTCAAGAACTCCACCACATATAGGATTATTAATTGGTGGCAATTATAATTCTCTAACGATCAAAGGACATGAATTAAATATTAATAGCAGTGTTTTACTCAAAACCATTCAACAAAAAAAAATAGAAACAGTATTTATAAAATTAAAACAACATCCGGTGTTTAGTGTTGACTATCAAAAAGAAATCTGCCAGCTTTACATCAAACAATATACCCAGGTAAAAGCAAATGAGGCGTCCTGCTTAAGTCCTGTTAAATTATTTTTACAGGAATTTTACGCCATTGATGAACAAAAACAAGAACTTTTATTTGAACTGGTAGAGCGATTGAAGCAAAACGATTATATTACTTTAACCGTAGGTTTAAACATTAAGAATAAATTGGAAGGAAATGAATTTTCGTTACCTATATATTCCAATGAAGATCTGCAGGAAATAATTAAAACAGAACGACTTAATTATTATAAAGAATAATGTTTATTAAATCAGAACATATTTATTTAAGGGCTTTAGAATCATCTGATCTTGAATTACTATATTCTTTCGAAAATGATCAATCCATCTGGAAAGTAGGTAACACCCTGACGCCTTTTAGTAAAGATGTATTGGAACTGTACCTGCACACTGCACATCAGGATATCTACACTAATAAACAACTTCGCTTAATGGTTTGCCTGCTTGAAACTAATGAAGCGATAGGCACAATTGATTTATTTGAATTTGACCCTTTAAATTTGAGGGTAGGAGTAGGGGTTTTGATTTTTGATGGTTATAGAAAAAAAGGATATGCTTTTGAAGCTTTACAATTAATAAAAGAATATGCTCAAAACACTTTACTAATGCATCAGTTATTTTGTAACATCAGTGCATCTAATAAGGAAAGTATCTCTTTATTTGAAAAGTGTGAATTTGAAAGAGTTGGTATTAAAAAAGAATGGAACAGAGTTTCAAAAAATCAATTTGAAGACGAATTCATGTATCAATTAATATTTTAATTTATCCTCATAAAAAATTATCTCGCAGATTTACGTAGATAAAAAACGCAGAGTTTCGCGGATAAAAAAAATGATAAGATGAAGCGAAAAAATTCTATCACCTATTCTGTTTAAATTTTCCGTCACCCTGAACTTGTTTCAGGGTCTTATGAGATGCTGATCCGCCAGCTGGCGGACAGCATGACAAAGTGAAATCAGTAAGTTCCTTCTTTAAAAAAACAAAATATTAATTTACCTTTTTGGCAACCACAATCATTTCTTCTCCGATATTCAGGGCTGATAAAGTTTTATAAATGATATTATGAATTTTCATGTACAGTTTTAATTTCCACATGGGTTTTTCAGTAAAAGTATTAAAATACTGTTGCCTTTCTGATGCCTTAATGGTACTGTTCGCTTGTTGTTGAGTTTGTTTTTTATCTCCTTTTAATCTCTTTAAAAGAGGAAGGATAGTGTACATGATAAATAATTTAATTTCAAAAGAAGATTTAATGGTTTCCACTTTGTAACCATGTTTTTCCAATAATTGTGTGATTGTTTTCTTGCCAAAATAATTCACGTGGTCTAGGCCCATCATTTTCCAATTGTCTTTATGCTTTTTAGCAAAATAAGAATCAATTTGTGGAACCTGAATAACTATATAACCGTCTTTTGAGGTGATTCTTGAACATTTCGCAATCACATCATCTGCTTTATCAATGTGCTCTAAAACATCCCACATGGTAACAATGTCAAATTTCCGATCTTCTTTCATTTCAAAAAAATCGATATGGTCAACCGGTAATTTCAAATCATTTTTAGAGTAGAGGTAAGGCTGCTCCGAAATTTCAATGCCATACACATCATAACCCAACATTTGCCCTGTAAGCATAAAATGGCCCCAGCCAGCGCCCAAATCGAATAAAGAACCACTTGGTTTATATTTTTTAATCAGATCATAACGCAGTTTATGGCGCTCAATTTTCACCCAATTATTTCCATTACGGACAGCATTGGCAACATTCTCATCTTTATAATTTTCGTAAGAAATTTGTTTGCGAAAAA
>JANPOX010000148.1:0-6300 GCA_031428235.1 Bacteroidia bacterium
GCAATAAGGCTGATGGAAACAAAACGAAGACCTGCTAAACCGTACATTAAAACTTTCGAACGCTCACTGTTTTGTTTATCCCTCACATAAAGCATGGCAGAAAAAACAAACCCTGCTACCAGACATAACAGGGTATAATACCAGGGATAATTAGAGATGAGTTCCATTTGTAGAGATTATAAATTTTAAATGTTGAATTTTAAATGAGTTTAAATAAATAAATTTCACATTTATCATTTCTAATTTAAAATTTCTAAGTAAGCATTCCACCACACACATTAATGCACTGGCCGGTGATATAAGAACTCATGTCGCTTGCTAAAAATAAAGTAAGGTTAGCTACATCTTCTGAAGTACCACCACGTTTCAAGGGAATAGAATCTCTCCACCCTTGAACTACTTTTTCATCCAAAGCGCCAGTCATTTCTGTTTCAATAAAACCTGGTGCAATGGCATTGCTTCGTATATTTCTTGAACCTAATTCTAATGCTACTGATTTGGTAAAACCAATAATCCCTGCTTTGGAGGCTGAATAATTCGTTTGCCCCGCATTTCCTTTTACACCCACAACCGAACTCATGTTAATGATAGAACCGTTGCGTGCTTTTAGCATTGGTTTTTGTACGGCTTTAGTTAAGTTGAAAACCGATTTTAAATTAGCATTGATTACTTCGTCCCATTGTTGTTCGCTCATACGCATTAATAAAGTATCACGGGTAATGCCGGCATTGTTTACCAACACATCAACTGTACCAAATTCAGCAACTACATCAGTTACCAGTTGTTCTGCAGCTTTAAAATCAGCCGCATCACTTTGGTATCCTTTGGCTTTAATGCCATAAGCCGCTAATTCTGCTTCAAAAGCTTTGGCTTTTTCAACCGAACTTAAATAGGTGAATGCAATATTGCAGCCCTGTTCAGCAAATTTCATTGCAATGCCTTTTCCAATTCCGCGGGAAGCGCCGGTGATAATGGCCACTTTATTTTGTAATAACTTCATAGGTTTAAAATTAAAATTTAATGCTTAAATATACTAATTATCAGTAAAAAAAAAGCCCTGTTGTTTCTAACAAATGGACTTTTCTTTGAGACTTTTTGGCTGCAAAAATTATTAATGAAAATAAGAATTGTGGTAATGGTATTTTTAGATGCTGAATCAAGTTCAGCATGACAAACTAACGCAGCAAAATATCACTCTTCTTCTTTGGTCTTTTCTTTTCAAACCACACGAAATGCTTCAAACGCATTTCTTCATCGTTTACATCAGCCAAAGGAAACACAGTTGACTCCGGTTTGTTTCGGAAAGTTGCGCGGTCAACACCATCACCGCCAAACCAAACGGTAAGGTCACTGCACATGGTTTTGTTAACGCCTTTGTAGTTTGTTTTTTGTTTCACATAATAAATGATCTGAGCATTGCCAATCACATTCAATTTCCGAATAGAATCCTTGGCAAAAAAACCTTCAATGCGTCGGCCTTCAATCTGGTTGAACTTGTTTTCATCCAGGCTGTCCACTTTCTGAATTACAATGGCGTTAGTCAACATCTCAAAATATTTAATACTGGTTTGTCCTGCCGTTACTTTAATAAGTTTGGCGGTAACTTGTCCGTTATTGGTCCATAGAATAGGGGAGTTGTACATGGTCATTAAGGAGTCATGCATTAAATAGGTTAATGAATCACACATACCTTGTAAGTCTTTTTTAAAAATCTTCACGTGCCTAAATGCCCTCACAAATGTATGAACAGAATCAGGTTGCGCGTAAGACAAAGTATCAGCGGAAACAAACAAGGTATCCTTCTCAATTATTTTTCCAAAAATGGCATCACCCCTAACAATAGCCCTGTTCCCTTTTTCATAATGCTCGGCAAAATTACCCGTAATAATGGATTGATTAGCGGCAGAGGTATCAATGATCTTTACGTTCTTCGTGACTCTTGAATAACCTTTTTTTCGGTTATAATAAACACTGTCTCCGGTTAAGCGTTGGTTATCATTTACGATCAATGCATTTTTACTGAATCGTGATATTTCATTTTCTGTATCATACCAACCATTCTCACAATAAATATAATTCTCTTTACTGGTAATAATGGATGGCCCAAGGAAATAGGCCGTTTTATTATCAGTGTCATATCGTAACGTATCACCACTCATTTTATAATCCGGGTTAGTGAGCGTCACATCATAGTGAAACGCCATTTCTTTGTTGGAAGAATAATAATGTCCGTTCTTGCTCTTCAATGTATTCTCTTTATTCACGATGGTTCCTCCGTCATAATAACTTGCTACCGAATTTCCAATATCATAAATCAATGTGTTAGTAGTAAGCGTCATATCTTTTTCAATACAACGCACATGGCCTTTTAAATTTGCCAGCTTGGTAGAGGCATCATACCTTAAGGAATCTCCATAAACAAAAATACTGTCCCCTTTAACGATACTTATATGACCAAAGGCTTCCAGTTTTTTATCACTGTAGAGGTAAGCAGAGTCGCAGCGCATCACGGCCCCTTCATGTTCACATTCCACGTCGCCTATTAACCTCCTCGCATCTATACCAAGAGAGCTGTCGTAAACCAAACGTTTGGCATGGCGAATGTTGATTAGTTTCCCGCTTTGAGGTTCCGCTGCTTTGGATGGTTTAAAAGGTTTGGTTTGAGAAAAACCGGAAACGAATACTAACAGCATCAGTGCGGTAAGCCATCTGCCATGGTTTTGTTGCTTAAAAAAAAGAATGTGTTTCCGCTTCATATTCAGTCCATAAATTTAATCTTAATTAACCGACTGCTGCTATCTGATTACCATATTTTAGGAAATTTTTTAAATGATTTGGGCGTATCCCTTGCAAAGAGGCAGCAAGGGCCGGGCTGTCGCTTTAATCTTTGCAGGAGGCAGGTAAAGGATTTTCGCTTGCATCCCTTACGCAAAACGTTTCCGTTTGCTTTAAATTTCCCTAGAGTTATGTGGTTTAAATTTTTTTAAATTCTTTCATCAAATTGCGGTGTTCTCGTATCTTTGCGCCCTTATGAGTAAAATAAAGAAAAACATATTTGTTGAAAATGCGGAGATCGTGGATATTTCTTCCGAAGGGAAATCAGTGGCCAAGGTTGATGGGATGGTAATATTTGTGGAGGGTGGTGTTCCGGGTGATGTAGCTGATGTTATGATAACTCGCAAAAAAAACAATTATGCCGAGGGACATGTAGTCACTTTAAAAAGTCCTTCTCCAAAAAGAACCATTCCGGTTTGTGAGCATTTTGGCAACTGCGGTGGTTGCAAATGGCAGCATATGAACTATGACACGCAGCTCTTCTTTAAACAAAAAACAGTTTCAGATGCTCTCACCCGAATTGGTAAGTTGGATGTATCAACTATGAAACCTATCTTCCCTAATAAAGAACCTTACTTCTATCGCAATAAACTGGAGTTTTCTTTCTCTGATAAAAAATGGCTTACTACCGAAGAAATCCAAAGCGGACTCGATATTGATAACCGTAACGGACTAGGTTTTCATATTCCAAAAATGTTCGATAAAATTCTGGATATTAAGAACTGTTATTTGCAGGAAGAGCCTTCTAATACGATCCGTAACGAGATCAGAGACTTTGCCAATAAGCATAACATGACTTTTTTTGGTGTGCGTGATAAAACCGGTTTATTAAGAACGCTCCTGATCCGTACTTCCAGTACTGGTGAAATCATGGTACTGATTCAGTTTTTTGAAGACCAGCCTGAAAACATTAACTTATTATTGAATCATTTAAAAACTACTTTTCCAAAAATCACTTCCTTGCAATATGTGATCAACCAAAAAGGAAATGATACGTTGCAGGATCTTGAGATTAAAACTTTTTCGGGCCGAGACCATATTTTTGAGGAAATGGAAGGCTTAAAATTCAAGATTAGTGCCAAATCGTTTTATCAAACCAACTCACCACAGGCTTACGAATTATATAAAATAACCCGGGAACTTTGTGGTTTAACAGGTCAAGAAAATGTATATGATCTTTATACCGGAACCGGCACTATTGCCAACTTTGTAGCCAAACAGGCAAAGAAGGTAATTGGAGTTGAGTATGTAGCTGATTCTGTGGTGGACGCTAAAAATAATTCAGCTTTCAATAATATTAATAACACTTTGTTTTTTGCAGGGGATATGAAAGATATTTTAAACGATGCTTTTATTGCTCAACATGGCAATCCTGACGTGATTATTACGGATCCGCCGAGGGCCGGTATGCATGAAGATGTGGTAAAGGTAATTCTGCGGGCTGCTCCTCCAAAAATTGTGTATGTAAGTTGTAATGCGGCCACTCAGGCACGTGACCTTGCTTTGATGACAGAAGAATACCAAATAAAGGTGATACAACCGGTAGATATGTTTCCGCAAACAGCACATGTAGAGAATGTAGTGTTACTGGTAAGAAAATAGCCATGACTTACACGTATACTACCTTGTAAATAAGAATATTCTTTTGGGTTTTCAGGGTATTTTAAATAGTTTTTAACTTTTTTAACTTTCCTGTAACCATTTGCCTTCTTTTAGGGTTTAATTAGATAACTAACCTTTAATTTATATAGAAACATGATGACTACTTCATTTGAGATGATTACAAAAGAAAACATTGAAACGTTGAAATTCCCAAGCAACGAAGTACTGACAGATGAAAACTTAATTAAAGAACGAAATTCAGAACTGACCAGGGCTTTGTCTTTGGGAAATCTGGAGCACACCAAAATCAAAATTTACTTTGAGGACGATCAGTCACGAAAACAGGTTGAAACAACTGTTTGGGGTGTTACAGATAAGAGGGTTATTTTAAAGCAGGGTGTTGTTATTCCTATTAACCGGGTTCACAAAATTTCACTTTAAGATAAACTTATTAAAATCCCGCTGTGTTTAGGCAGCGGGATTTTTTTTGCGCTTGCATTTTTATCATTATAGTACTCCAATATAAACGCAATTCTACTACAAAAAGTACTTTGTATAAAGCCTGTCGGCTACAAACCACCAAAAGTGGTAATTATGTAACAATTGACGCTCGACATATAAAAAACTAAATCTTAAATTACCGATCTTCACATATACCTATAAAATTACACTTCTTGAAATTATTTATTAAATACATGGTGAGTATCCGCTGCATAATGGCGGTAAAAGTAGAACTTAAAAATCTTGGATTACACTTTATTGTGGTTGATCTTGGAGAAGTAGATATCATGGAAGATCTTTCAGCGGATCAACTCAATCAGTTAAAAACTGCTCTTCTGAACATAGGCCTTGAACTGATGGATGATAAAAAGGCTATCCTGATTGAAAAGATAAAAAATGTGATAACCGAAATGATACATCATTCTGATGAGGCCATGAAAATGAATTATTCGGATTATATCAGTGAAAAATTAAATTACGATTACACTTATCTCTCTAATATATTTTCAGAAGTAAAAGGCACCACCATCCAACAATTTATTATCGTTCATAAAATAGAAAGAGTAAAGGAATTGTTGAGATACGATGAATTAAACCTTACTGAAATTTCTTACAAACTGCATTATAGTAGTGTTGCACATTTATCTAATCAGTTTAAAAAAATTACCGGGCTTTCTCCTTCTCATTTCAAAAAACTGAAAGACCGAAAGCGTAGTCCATTGGAAGAGGTTGGGAATTAATCATTGATAAAGAATATACTATCATGGCTAAATCAAAAAAAGAAGACGAGTTAATTCTTGCGAACAAGGAGCTTGTTTTTCAAAACAAGGAAAAAGAAAAGCGAGCTGCGGAATTGGCAGTGGCTAATAAAGAATTGGCTTTTCAAACAGAAGAGAAAGCGAAACGAGCTGCTGAGTTATTACTTGCAAATAAAGAACTTGCTTTTCAAAATAATGAAAAAGAAAAACGCGCGGCAGAATTAGAAATTGCCAATAAAGAACTTGCATTTCAAAATAATGAAAAGGAAAAACGTGAGGCTGAACTTGTAATTGCAAATTATGCACGCAGTTTAATTGAGGCAAGCCGTGATCCTTTATTTACTATTAGTCCACTGGGAAAGATTACCGATTTGAACAAAGCAACCGTGAGAGTTTTAGGCTTATCCAGAAAAAAACTGATTGGCACCGATTTTTTTGATTATTTCACCGATTCGGATAAAGCACGTGAAGGATACGAGGAGGTTTTTGCAAAAGGGTTTGTAACTGATTATCCTTTAACTTTGAGCAATGATGCACTTACAGAAGTATTATTTAACGGTTCAGTTTATAAAGATGATAATGGAAGTGTAGTTGGGGCAGTAGT
>JANPOX010000149.1:0-7831 GCA_031428235.1 Bacteroidia bacterium
CTTTGTTAAAGGATTTGGATTGAGAGAAGGAATTGTAGTTAAGTACAAAAATAAAAAGGGATATGAGAAATTTTAATTTCATGTACATTTTGAATAAGCCTTCGACTATGCTCAGCCTGACAAGCCACGAGTTAACTTATAAAGGCTGTTATTGTGTTTTGTCACCCTGAGCGGAGTCGAAGGGCGTTCCTATATGTTTATGATTAAGATGTGATGTTTGATTGATGCACACTGCCAATTCTTTAATTTTATCCCAATTATTTTCAATTAACGCCTCTTTCTTTTTTCTAGTCCAACCTTTAACCTGCTTCTCAAAAGCAATTGCTTGGTTTACATCTTTAAAAGCTTCATAAAAAACTAATTCCACAGGCCGCTTATCAAAGGTGTAAGTTGATTGTTCACTTGAATTATTGTGTTTATAAATCCTTCTTTCAATACTATTAGTAATTCCAATATAATAAGAACTATTACTGCATTTAACTATGTATACGAAATAATTAAATATCCTCATAAGTGTTTAATGCGCTTCGACTCCGCTCAGCGTGACAAAACTTTATAATCCTTACTTCCCGCCTTCTGCATAGGATTGCCTCCCGTACTTTGTCCGCGGCCAACCGTTTTACCTTTAAATACATCAAAACGGTTTGGTGCTTCTTTGATATTCCAGGTGTTGTTTTTTTCATCAATATCGCAGGTCTCTTTGTAAGGATCTAATAAAACAGAAGCTACCTCCTTGTTTTTGGAATAGGTCTTCACCACGTTCTTTTCATTCTTCCGCCATACATAAGCATTGACACGGTCAATTTCAGATGTACCATCTTTGAAGTTCCATTGAATAATTAATGGAGTCACACAACCGCCTTTATTAGTCAGGTGTATTTCATAATTGTATTTTCCTTTAATACTTTCAAAAGCAGAAT
Organism: Bacteroidia bacterium; assembly: GCA_031428235.1. Lineage (GTDB taxonomy): Bacteria > Bacteroidota > Bacteroidia > B-17B0 > Aurantibacillaceae > UBA4416. Next base: position 921 of record JANPOX010000149.1, read on the forward strand.
CACTAACTGCTTCAATATTCTCATAACGATTAATCGCTTTTTTCTCTACTGCCATTTTTACTTCAGGTTTATAATGGTAATAGAAATCACGCATAGTAGTGTCCGCATCAACTAAAAATTTAATGCCTTCTTCTTTATTCCTGATCTTGGAAACAAATTCAAATTCTTTTGCTTTAGGAAAAGTTCTCATTGTATCCATTTTAACCGGCACTTCTTTATTATTAATGAAGGTGTATGCTTTCACAGAATCAACCGATACATCAACCGGTTCGATGTCATAAAACCATGCTCTCCAATACCAGTCCAAATCAACCGCGCTGGCGTCTTCCATCGTCCTGAAAAAATCGGCAGGTGTTGGATGTTTAAATGCCCAACGGTTACAATATTGCTTAAAGGCGAAATCAAACAATTCTCTTCCCATGACTGTTTCGCGTAAAATATTTAAAGCAGTACAAGGCTTACCGTAAGCGTTGGCGCCAAAATTATTGATGTTCTCACTGTTAGTCATGATCGGCTCTAACTGGTCTTTAGGCAAACGCATGTAATCTACCATTTTATGCGCAGGCCCACGATTGGAAGGATAATTATTATCAAACTCCTGTTCAGTAATAAACTGCATGAATGTATTTAAGCCTTCATCCAGCCAACTCCATTGACGTTCATCACTGTTAATGATCATCGGGAAAAAGTTATGCCCCACTTCATGAATGATTACTCCCAACATTCCGTATTTCGTTCCTTCGGTATAGGTTCCATCTTTCTCTGTACGACCAAAATTAAAACAGATCATTGGGTATTCCATTCCATTGGAGGCTTCAATACTTTGCGCTACCGGGTAGGTATAAGGAGTCGTATATTTAGAGTAAGTCTTAATCGTATGAGCTACTGTTTTAGTGGAATATTTTCTGTAAAGGCCCGCCGCTTCTTTTCCATAAAAGCTCATACACATTACTTTTTTACCTTCTACTTTAATTGGTATCGCATCCCACATGAATTTACGGGAAGAACCCCAGGCAAAATCTCTTACACTATCTGCTTTAAAGATCCATGTTTTAGTAGCAGTTGCTTTATTTTTTTCAGCAGCGGTGCATTCATCCAACGTTACAATTTCAGTTACATCACTATAATTACCACTGGCTTTTGTCCAGCGTGCCATTTGCGTTGGTGTTAAAACCTGTGCATAATTCTGGCACTCTCCTGTTGAACAAATAATATGATCTGCAGGTACTGTCATTTTAACTGTGTAATCACCAAATGCCAAAGCAAATTCCCCACGTCCTGTAAATTGTTTGTTTTGCCATCCCTGGAAATCGCTATAAACGCACATCCGCGGATACCATTGTGTCATAGTAAATAAATAATTACCATCTTCTTTAAAAAATTCATAACCGCCACGTCCACCGACTTCCATACGGTTTCCGATTTTGTATTGCCATTTCACAATGAATTTTACTTTTGAATTCGCATTTAATGTTTTAGGAAGATCAATACGCATCATCGTTTGATTGACCGTATATTTTAGTGGTTTCCCTAACTCATCGGTCACAGACAGGATTTGGTCTCCCAATCCTTTTAATGTTTCATTCACATCCATTCCTTTTACGGCACTATAATCAGCCGGGGAATTCATTTTATTACTGTCAAAGAAATTATTATCAGATTTTGGATCGTGCTGATTCTCATCCAACTGTAACCACAGGTAATTTAATTTATCAGGAGAATTATTATGGTAGGTCACCACTTCTTTCCCGATCAACATCAGGTTCTTTTCATCAAGCGATGCCTCGATATTATAATCTGCTTTTTGCTGCCAGTATTTTCCACCAGGTGCTCCTGATGCAGTTCTATATTCATTAGCAGTTGGTAGAATAGTTCCTAACTGTTCAAATTTATTCCCATGGTTGGACAAGGGATTATTTTTAATGTTTTGAGCTAGAGAAACTGAAGCCGTTAAACAAATGGCTGTGGTTAATTTTAATAATCGGGTCATATGATAATGTTTAAACGTTGTACAAATAATAAAAAAGAAATTCCAAATACGGCTGACGAAATAAAAAGTACCAGGCCGGGTTTCTTAATTCTGGTAAATCTAACTAAAAAAAGAGAAAATAATAAAGTGAAGACTACTATAATGAGTTGTCCTATTTCCAGCCCAAAATTGAAAGATAATAAAGGGAAAACAATGCTTTCTTCTTTACCTAACATAGACTTTAATAGATAAGAGAAACCCATGCCGTGAATAAAACCAAATAATAATGCCAGGACATAATTTAGCATAAAAGTTTTACCCTTAAGATCCTGCTGATCAGACCCAAAACGCCTGACACAAATATTGATAATACAAGTTGTTAATATAGTAAGCGGGATTAGTGTTTCAATATAAGCTTGTTTGATGGTTAAAACATCAAGCACACTAAAAGCGAGTGTTAACGAATGGCCTATTGTAAAAGCTGTAACCAGGATTAAAACATTTTTCCATTCATTAAAAGAAAACAAAATGCACAAAGAAATAATATAAAGGATATGATCATAGCCGTTCACATCTAAAATGTGCTGCAAACCGGTGCTAAACCAAATCCAGAAATCGTTCATTTAAATTTGTTATTTTTGTGCTGTGTTAAAAATAAAAAATATACCCGCATTCCTTAAAATTATTACACCTGCGGTAAAATGCTTATTTCTTGGGCTATTCATCATTTTGACAACTTCCTTCCATGTTAAAAAACATCCTTATTATGTGAGTGTTATTGATGTTAAATATGATATGAAACAAAAAAACCTTCAGGTAAGTGCCCGTTTATTTACTAACGATCTGGAAGATGCTTTGCGAAAAACCGGAAACAAAACGATTGATCTGTTGAATCCCAAATTTAAAAGTGAAGTAGATTCTGCTTTATTTAATTATATCAAACAAAGACTTCATATTTCCATCAACTCAAAACTTCAGAACTTAACTTATATTGGTTACGAGAAAGAAGAAGAATCGATCTGGACCTATCTTGAGATCAAAAACGTTCCACTACCTAAAACTTTAAAAATAGACACAAAACTATTATATGATTTTTTGCCTCAGCAGATCAATATCATTCACGCAGAGGTGAAAGGCATTAAAAAAAGCAGTAAAGTAAGTAATCCCGAAAGTAAATCAGAATTCAGTTTTTAGTTTGAAAAAAAATCTCATAGTCATTGCCGGACCAACCGCAGTAGGAAAAACAGCATTATCGATCGATCTGGCAAAACATTTTCAATGCCCGGTAATTTCTGCTGATTCCAGACAATTTTACAAGGAAATGATTATAGGTACAGCAAAACCAACAACAGAGGAAATGCAGAATGTTCCACATTATTTCATTAATAACATCAGCATACATGATAGTTATAATGTTGGTCAATATGAAAGAGATGCCATTGATTGTATAGAGAAGTTATTTCAGGAGCATACCAATTTAATTTTAGTTGGTGGTTCAGGTCTATACATCAACGCTATTTTGAATGGTGTAGATGAGTTTGAAGAAATACCCAACCATATAAGGGAACAGCTCATTAAAGATTATGAGGAAAAAGGATTGCTTTATCTTCAGGAAGAACTCAAACAAAAAGACGAACTCTATTACTCTCAAGTCGATCTGAATAATCCGCAACGGATCGTGCGAGCGTTGGAAGTTTGTATCCACACTCAAAAACCCTATTCAAGCTTCCGAAAAAAAGAAAAAAAAGAACGCTCCTTCGAAGCATATCACATTCTTATTAATACTGATCGTGAAACTTTGTATGATAGGATCAATAAACGCGTTGATTTAATGATGGAGGCCGGTTTAATTGAGGAAGTAAAATCATTGTATCCTTATAAACATTTAAATGCATTGAACACAGTTGGCTACAAAGAATTGTTTGAGGTTATTGAAGGAAAATCTTCTTTGAAAGAAGCAGTAAATGTGATCAAACAAAACACCAGGCGTTATGCTAAACGACAGTTAACATGGTTCAATCACCAGGGAGATTTTGAATCCTTTGATCCCGAAGATGTAGAAAAATTAAAAGCTTATTTAGATATCATTACCCGGTACTCCTAATTCATGTTTTCCTTTATCAAAGATTATAATAAACTAAAACCGGCCATCATGAATGTGATCGTGTCTGAGTTTTTTATTCAATTGGTGAACGCCACTTTTATGAATATTTTGCCTCTTTACATGAGCCGCAAGGGTTTTAGTGATGAAGAAATCGCATTGTTTATTACGTTTCGTTTTTTAGGTGTTTTTGTACTAGCTGTGCCCATCGGTAATATTTTGAAGGGACGGGTGATGAAACCTTTCTTTTATGTATCATCCATTCTTGTTCCATTATTTGGTTTATGCATTGTACTCTGCATTCATTTAAAATTAACCTTACTGATATATGTTTCATTAATATTATGGGGGGCTTCTTTTACATTTATGCAAATTCCAATTACCCCTTATATTTTAAGAAATGAAGCAAAAGAACATCATACGTCCGGTATTGCTTTAAGCTACAGCACATGGAGCTTTGCAGGAATATTCAGCGGAATAATAATTGCAATTCTCGACAGGATAAATCCATTATTTTTTGATGAAGAAAAAATACTAATACTCTTTTCATTGTTGGGTTTTGGTGGGCTTTATTTTATGAGTAAAGTCAATTTAAAAGAAGAAATCAATGATGCAAAAACCAATCATACGAAAAATATAAAACATAAAACTGATTGGCTATTGATCTTTAAAGGATTGATTCCTACACTCATTATTGCAACAGGAGCTGGCTTAACCATCCCTTTCATCAGTTTATTTTTTGATAAGGTGCATCATATGGGAAAAGGTAATTTTAGTATTGTTAGTGCCTTAGCTGCAGTGCTGGTGGCTTTTGGTGCCATGTTGGTTCCCCGGATAAAAAATTCGATTGGGTATAAGGTAGCAATTCCAACCACCCAATCCCTGGCAGTTATTTCTTTAGTTGCATTAGCCACTACACAATTTTATAGCCAGTATAGTATTGCAGTTTGTATCGCTATTGTTTGCTATTTATTACGTCAGCCTTTAATGAATATGGCGGGGCCAATGACCTCAGAGCTCGTGATGAATTATGTTGGGGAAAAGAACAGGGAAATTACCAGCGCTTTAACGGCTGCGATTTGGAGCGGCAGTTGGGTGATTAGTGGCTACATGGTAAAAATCATGTTTCACAAGGGTTATGCGTTTGTCAATGTATTCTTAATCACATCAGCCTTATATGCCTTTGGTGTTTTAATGTATTACTTCCTGATTTTAGATTATGGAAAACGAGAGAAACAGGGTTTGATTAAAACTTAATCATAAACTCAACCTGCGATGAAATCTTTTTTCTATCATTCATAGAAGAATTCCATTTAGTCATTGTATTAAGCGCCTCTGTGATTTTATCAGTGCAATTACATATTTCTGTGGTAGTTTGAACAATAGAGTTGATGTTTAAATGTCCGGCTTCAGAAACTGTAGCTTTAATTTTATAAGTTCCTGCAATGGTCGTTTTATACTGTCTTGATTTCATATAATCCAAAACAAAATTCTTTATGGCTAGCTCACCTCCTGAATAGTAAGCTGACTCACTATTGGAAACATTGCCTGCGGCAGGAGCAGAAGATGATGCACTACTAATACTCTTAGTGCGCACGACTGCTTCATTGGAGTTTGATTTACTTTTATAGGCTTTATCTGCATTGGGAGAATCCTCTTTTCTAAGTTCCTTTTTATCATCAGCTTCAGTTTGACTTTTGGCTTCATTTTGAGCCATACTATAACCTTGTGCCAATTCCTTTTCTTCCTTTATAATTTCTGACTTTTTACTTACCTCCAGTTTATCTGCAGGTGCAGCTGTATTTTTTTCAGTAGTTTCATCCAAAACGACTCTATTATTTTGTTCACCGGATTTTTCTTCATCTTTTGCTTCCTTCCCTGCTCCATAGGAAACAGCACTTTCTATTAACGGAGATTGATTTGTTGTAATACCCTGAGTTTCTGGCGTCTTTTTTTCAGATGGTATCGTCCGTGCAAGTGCAGGAACATTTGATTCGTTTGCCTTTACTCCAGTATTAACAGCCTCTGCAGGTATTGGAGCAGATTCACCAGATGCTTGAACATCAGGAGAAACCTGTTCCTCTTTTTTGATCATATCATTTAATGCCAATTCTTTACTGGAATCTTGTTTTGTCTGCTTAAAATAAAAAATGGAAATCATCACAATCAGTATAATGGATGCTGCCGCGCTGAACCAGATAAACCTGTTTTTTTGTGTTCCCTTATTATCTGAGTCAGACACTTTTTTTGAAATAGCGGTATTCATCTGATCAATTAGCTTCCTGGATTGTTCAATATTTCCAAGATTAGCAAATCCATCCAGGGCATCCTGCTCAAATTCATCCAATTCATTTAAACCGGTATTAGCTTTTTTATCTAATAACCGGAATAATTCTTCGGGACTTAAAGGATTATTATGTTTTTGATCACTCACCGTTTTTCTCTAATTTAATTTTCAAATTTCTTTTTCCATTCTGAATAAAGCTCTTCACTTCATTTATATTATAACCTGTCATTTCAACAATTTGGTTATATGACATTTCTTTCAGATAAAACAACTCAATACATTTTCGCTGATCCACATTTAATTCCTCGATCGCTTTTTCCAGTGAGGTATATTGTTTTTCTTTATCCGCGGCCTTGTTTTGATGCAGATCATTCTCCGTTTCCATAAAAGAATCGGCATGAATTTGCAGATCCATCTCTTTTCTGAGTTTAGTTTGCTTGGTCCTTAAAATCATCAAACAATGATTTTTGGATAAGGTATATAACCAACTCTTAAAATATTCAATATTATGTTTTAGAAGGTCGGTCAGTAGTTTTTCAAAGATTTGCATGACG
>JANPOX010000150.1:0-15993 GCA_031428235.1 Bacteroidia bacterium
AAATACAGACTCCCGATTATAACTGTTTTTGCAGTGCTGTTGATTGATCAGTGTATTAAATTATACATCAAATCACATTACCCTATTGGCGAAGTTTGCAGATTAATTGGTGATTGGAGTAGGATTACCTTTACCGAAAATCCTGGTATGGCATGGGGACTTGAATTCGGAGGTGATTATGGCAAGTTGGCTTTAAGTTTGTTTAGGGTCATCGCAGTTTTTGCAGGCGCTTTCTATATAAAGAAAATAGTTAATGATAGAGAACATACAGGATTTATAATTTGTGTTTCCTTAATACTTGCAGGCGCCTTAGGAAACATTCTCGATTCAGCTTTTTACGGATTGATCTTCGGGGAAAGCACAGAGTACCAGGTTGCCGAATTCATGCCACCAGGCGGAGGCTATACAGGATTTTTACAAGGCCATGTAGTAGATATGTTTTATTTCCCTATGTATGAAGGAAGTTTTCCAACATGGATGCCAATTTGGGGAGGTGAACATTTTGAATTTTTTAATGCCATTTTCAATTTTGCTGATATGGCCATTTCCTTTGGGGTTGGGATCATTCTTGTTTTCCAAAACGCCTTTTTTAAAACTAAACAGAAACCGGAAATAAAAGAACAAGTTATAGATAAAAATATAAATAAATCTCCAAGTAATTAGCATACTAAAGTCCTGTTAAATCCGTTTTCATAATTAAAATTGAAAAACTTTTTATACATACTCTTATTTGGCTTGTTTTGTTTTCAGGCAATATCTCAACATAAAGAAGAGAGTGGTGTCAACTTACCTAAGTTTTACAAAAATAAAATGCATTTCGGTTTTGCTTTGGCTTATAACCGCACTGATTTCAGAATTCATACCATCAAGAACTCCGCTTTTCCTGATACCGTTATCGGCGGAGTCACCTATGGCATGAAAACTATTTACTCTAAATCCGATCCGGGCTTTGCATTAGGTATTATTTCGGATTTCAGGGTACATGAATATATACGTTTAAGATTTACACCTAATCTTAGCTTTGCTTCAAGGAGCCTTGAATACACTTTACAAAATGCGAAACTGGATAGTACGAAAATTTATAAGAAGAGTATTGAATCAACTTTTATCATCTTACCAATAGAACTGAAACTTCAATCCAAACGATTGGATAATTTTGGTGCTTATGTTATATTCGGCGGCGGATATACTATGGATCTTGTATCTAAAAAGAAAGGCCAGGCCACAGGTGGTGCAAACCAATTGGATGATGCCGTGTTATTGAAACGAGATGATTATTTTTATAGTGCCGGTGCAGGAGTTGACTTCTATCTCCAATATTTTAAGCTTGGATTGGAAATTAAAGTGCTACAGGGAACCAAAAATTTATTACAAAAAAGCAATAATATATTTTCAAATAGTATAGAAAAAGTAAACTCTAAAATGGCTATTTTTTCTGTAACCTTTGAAGGTTAATTTAATAAACTGAAGAATAGAAATCTTCCATTATGAAAAAAGAAATAAGCCTGGCGGTTGCCGCTCATATTGCTTACGATGAGATATTACTTAAGCAGGAAATTGCAGAACATTTATCCTTAAAGCCAACTGATACATTTTTCATTAAACCTTTGCGTCGAAGTATTGATGCCCGTTCACGCAACATTAAAGTTAATCTGAAGTTAGAGGTGTGGATTAATGAGCCTGTCATTGAAGATGACCTAGGCATTCATTATAAAGAAGTTTCAAATTCTAAAAATAGTATTACAATTATTGGAGCAGGCCCCGCAGGTTTGTATGCAGCTTTACGCTGTTTGGAAATTGGAATTAAACCAATAGTGTTTGAGCGAGGAAAAGATGTTCAGGCACGAAGAAGGGATTTAGCTGCGATCAATAAAGAACACATTGTAAATCCGGAAAGCAATTATTGCTTTGGAGAAGGTGGTGCGGGCACATACAGTGATGGAAAACTGTATACTCGTTCCAGTAAACGCGGCGACATTGAACACATACTTAAAACATTTGTTTATCATGGAGCGGATGACGTTATTTTAATTGAAGCGCATCCTCATATTGGAACCAATAAATTGCCGAAGATTATTTCAAATATGCGTAAAACCATTTTGAAGTATGGTGGAGAAATTCATTTCCATTCTAAGCTCGTTGATATTAATTATGAGAGTGATAGAATTTCAGCCATTCTTATTGAAAAAACAGCTGTTGATATCCTGAGCGATCCCGATGGCTATAGTGACGAAGGAACAACAAGCGAGAAGAAAACCATGGAGCATCCCTGTTCCTATTTAATATTAGCAACGGGCCATTCCGCCAGAGATATTTATGAGTTACTTGATAAAAAGAAAATTGCCATTGAAGCAAAACCTTTTGCCTTGGGTGTTCGTGTAGAGCATCCGCAGGAATTTATTGATAAGGTCCAATACTCATGTCATACACATGATGAGGTAGTTTCTAAACGCAGTTATTTACCCGCTTCTTCTTATAGCCTTGTTCATCAGGCACAGGGACATGGCGTATATTCATTTTGCATGTGCCCGGGCGGGATCATTGCCCCATGCGCCACATCACAAGAAGAAGTGGTGACAAACGGTTGGAGTCCTTCTAAACGAAATAATCCTTATGCCAATAGCGGTATTGTTGTTGGCCTTGAATTAATAGATTTTGAACCCTATAAAAACTTTGGTGCATTAGCAGGATTACAACTGCAAAAAGAAATTGAACGTAAAGCATGGCAAAGCGGAGGTAAAACACAAACTGCGCCGGCCCAAAACCTACAGGATTTCGTAAATAATAAAGTGAGTAATAAACTCATTGATTGTTCGTATCAACCCGGAACGCAATCAGTGCAAATGATAGATGTGGTGGGTAAAATGATTGGTACTACTTTACAACAGGGTTTCAAAGCATTTGATAATAAAATGCGCGGCTACATCAGTAACGAAGCAATTATTGTTGGTGTTGAATCCAGAACCTCAACTCCTGTGAGAATACCGCGTGATAAAGAAACATTACAGCACATTCAATTAAAAAATCTATATCCCTGCGCAGAAGGCGCCGGTTATGCTGGTGGTATTGTAAGCGCTGCCATGGATGGGGTTAACTGCGTAAATGCGATTAATCAGACTTATTTATAGCAGAGCTCGTTTTAACTACAAAGGCACATAGGCTAAGAAGTACGACTTTATTGAGTAGCAAAAGTTATCTATGTTCTTATTTCTTTTGCCTTAAAATTAATCTTAGAGAGGAATCTTTTGTAAAGTAACTCCATGCCCAGTTAAAGAAAATAATAATTTTGTTGCGAACGCTTAGGATTAACATTAAGTGTAAAAACATCCAAACAAACCATGCAAAAAAGCCCTGGAATTTTACAAAGGGAAGATCCACCACTGCCTTGCGTTTTCCGATAGTTGCCATTGATCCCAAATCTTTGTACTCATATTCTTTTTGTTTTTTTTCTTTTAGTAGTTTTAAAAAGTTTGATGCTAAATTTTTTCCCTGGTTAATGGCTACGTTTGCCAATTGTGGGTGTCCATTAGGATAAAGTGGGGTTTCCATATAAGCAATGTCTCCAATAGCATAAATATTTTGCGTGCCCATTATTTTATTATAGCGATCTACTTTGTAACGATTTTTAATAATATTTTCAGGAGAAAGTCCTTCGATAATATTTCCGGTAACGCCGGCAGCCCAAATTAAATTACCTGTATGAATGGTTTCTCCATTATTTAACGTAGCAATTTTTCCATCATAATTAGTAACAATCGTTTCTGTTTTAACGATCACTCCTAATTCTTCGAGGTATTTACGCGAGGCAAGTTTGGCTTCTTCACTCATACTGTTAAGTGTATGTTTGCTGCCTTCTAATAAGATAACTTTCAATTTCGAAAAATCTATATGAGGATAATCCCTTGGTAAAATGTGATTTCTCATTTCCGCGAAAGCGCCAGCCAACTCAACACCGGTTGGCCCTCCGCCCACCATTACAATATTCATTAAGGCTTCTTTATCTTTATCTTCAGCAGAAATTATTTTTTCAAAACTCAATAAAATATTATTACGGATCTCAATCGCTTCTTCCGTAGTTTTCATGGAGAGCGCATGTTTGCTGATTTCTTGATTCCCAAAAAAATTGGTTTTACAACCTGAGGCTATTACTAAATAATCATAATGATAATCGCCTATGCTGGTTTCAATTTTATTTTCATCAGCTACAATTTTTGTAACCTCTGACAAACGTATCTGAATATTGTTTGACTTTTGAAAAATTTTCCTGAAAGGGAATGAAATGTTAGACGGCTCTAACCTGGCGCTGGCCACCTGATAGTAGAGTGGTTGAAATTGATGATGATTTTGCTTATCAATTAAAATAGTATCAAAATTTTCGTTGTTTAATTTTTTGGCAACATGAAGTCCTGCAAAACCGCCGCCTACCAATACTATTTTTTTTCGTTTTTCCATGATCTGTTTTTTTTGTAACACGTGAACGAATCAGGAACAGTTAATTGTTTAGGGTTCCAGGAGGGATGTTTCCTTTTTCTTTGCCAGCCATTGTCTGGCGTTGTCGTTTATAGATGTAAACACCTCCCATCAATAATGCTGCAAAAATAAATAAACCTATCATGCCCCAAACCAATCCACTCGTTGAGCGTACAATTATTAAAAATACGATAGCCACTAGAAATACAGTGGCTAATTCGTTGAATAACCTTAATTTAAAGGATGAGGGTTTAAAAATTCCCGCTTGTTGTTGTTTATAATAGGCATGACATTGTAAATGATATAATGCTAATAAGCCAACAAAAATTAATTTTAACCACATCCATGGAAAACTTAATATAGCCGGGTTTAAGTATAACATCCACGGACCGAAAATAAATGTTGCAATAAAAGAAGGCCAGGTTATGATGTACCACAATTTTTTTTGCATTAAAGTTAGTTGGGCAGTTAAAATTCCTCTTGCGGGCTCTTCTTTTACATTAGCTTCTTTGGTATAAATGAATAACCGTACCATATAAAATAAGCCTGCAAACCAGGTAACCACAAAAATTACATGAAGGGCTTTGATATATAAATAGTCCATATTGCTTTATTTAGAACAAAGGTAGTATTTTTACAGTATTAATAAATTACAACAATCATTATGAAATAGTCACGTTGCCTCCAATACAAACAAAATGAGGAAAAAACGACTATACCAAATGCCAACTAAAAACAATAAAATCTACATATGAAAGGTAAAACCGCCAAAGAGTCACTCACAATTAATACCGAAGTTGTATTGCCAAACGATACAAATCATATAGGAAATTTATTTGGAGGAAAATTGTTGCAGTGGATGGATATTACATCAGCGATCGCTGCCGGAAGACATTCCAGTAGGGTGGTTGTAACGGCCTCGATCAATCATGTGTCATTTGATAATCCCATAAAGCAAAACTCTGTTGTCACGTTAGAAGCAAAGGTTTCGCGGGCTTTTACCAGCAGTATGGAAGTGCATATTGATGTTTACGTGGAAGATCGTATTACAGGTTTTAAGACAAAATGTAATGAAGCAATTTTTACTTTTGTAGCAATAGATCAAAATGGGGCACCATTACCGGTTCCTCAATTAATTCCTGAAACGGATGAAGAAAAGAAACGCTATGAAGGCGCTTTGCGTCGCCGACAATTATCTCTGATTTTAGCCGGAAGAATGAAGCCGGATGATGCGACAGAACTGAAAGCCTTATTCGCAAAAGATTAGAAGAAGATTAAAAAGTTACTTTCTTTATTTCAATATCATTCATGCATTTAAAATGTCCTTTCGGGCATTTTCTATAACCCAGTTTAGAGCATGGTCGGCATGGTAGATTTTTTACTTCCAATAGGTGAGAGTTGTTTCCTGACATGTACGGACCCATTCCAAATTCAGGAATCGTGTTGCCCCATAAAGAAATAATATCTTTTTTGAAAGCTGCCGCGATATGCATTAAGCCTGTATCAGAAGTAATGACTGTATTGGATTGCTGGACAATCGAGGCTGATTGATTAATATTCAGCTTGCCGCAAAGATTAATAGTTTTTTCAGGAAACGTCTGATGAACAAGTTCTGCACTAACGGAATCTTCCTTTCCTCCTAATAATATTAATGGTAAAGAGCTTTGAACACAAATCTCTTTTAATTTATTGATCGGTATTTGTTTCGTAAAGTAAGATCCTCCCACTACTAAAACATGATATCCGTTTTGAAAGTGAGCAGGCAGATAACTTAAAATAGTGATCTGATCCTTTTCATCAATAAAATAATCCAATCCTTTTCCATCATTCCTAACTCCAAGTGTAGTTACTGTTTTAAAATAGCGGTCTACAATATGAATAGGTGGCAACCTATTTATCTTGAAATTAACCATTAAGAGTTTCTCAGGATTTAATTTGTTAAAAGAGAATGTTTTTTTACCAAGAGCCAGTTTTAATTTAAATGTTCGCAGGTTATGGTGCAGATCAATAACATAATCGTAGTTTTCCTTTTTTAAATCGGGAATAACTTCAGAAAGCTTCTCTTGTACACAATAGAGCTTGTCGATATAAACATTACTTTCTATAACATTTTTGAAAGATTGTTTCGTCAGGAAATGGAGTTCAACATTTTTAATCTGTTGTTTGATACAACGTAAAACCGGAGTCGTTAAAACGACATCACCGATAGAACTAAAACGTACAACTAAAATTTTCACGTGTATAATTGAAAGATGCTTATCTTTACAACAAAAGTAACCAATTTTTCAATGTTTATTGATACACATACTCACCTTTACTCTGATGAATTCAATGCAGACCGGATTGAGCGGATCAATGAGGCTATTTCAAAATCAGTCACAAAATTTTACATGCCCAATGTTGACAGTAAAACCATCGATGGCATGCTGGCACTCGAGATTCATTTTCCTGAAGTGTGCCTGCCGATGATGGGTCTCCATCCTTGTTCAGTAAAAGCAAACTACAGGGATGAATTAGATCTGGTAAAGAAATGGCTCGACTTAAGGCGTTTTGCTGCTATTGGCGAAATCGGGATCGACCTTTATTGGGACAAAACTTTTATTAAAGAGCAGGAATTGGCTTTCAGAGAACAGATTTTCTGGGCATTGGAATATAGTTACACCATCGTCATTCATTGCAGGAATGCATTTGACGAAATTTTTGCGATTTTGAAATCTTTCGAAAAATTACCTAAGGGTATTTTCCATTGTTTTAGCGGTGATTTTATTCAGGCACAAAAGATTCTTTCACTAGGAAATTTTAAATTAGGTATTGGTGGAGTTGTTACTTTTAAAAACTCCGGATTGGATAAAGTGGTAGAACAACTTAAGCTTCACGATATCGTTTTGGAAACGGATGCCCCATATCTTGCGCCTATGCCTTATCGTGGCAAACGGAACGAAAGCGCCTACATCCCGTTGATTGCCCAAAAAATAGCAGAGATAAAAAACATTTCAGTTGAAGAAGTAGCAGAAATCACTTCAGCTAATGCGGAAGAGATATTTGAAAACTAAACCATTCATATCATCATCTTTTTTAAACACCTTGGTGTATGCTAATGTATTCATCGCTCTCTGCGCTTTTGCACAGGTACTATTAACCTATCATCTTTTTCCAATACCAATTAATTTCGATAACAATTCTTATTTGTTATTTGTTTTGCTGGCCACCTATCTGCAGTATAATGTGCAGCGGGGCTACTATATTGTGAATCATAACAATTCAAACTCTCCACGATCTCAATGGGTTCTTAAACATAAGAAGATAATGGGATACAGTATTGGCGCATCGCTGATTGTACTTTTATTTTTGTTTAATAAGTTAAGCTGGTTGTCTATTGGAATTATGGTTGTGGCAGAAATTATTTCAACACTTTATTATTTGCAGCCTTTTAATCTGAGGCGACATGGTTACATTAAACCTTTTTTAATTTCAGCAGTATGGGTTATTAGTTGCGGGCTAGTCCCACTTATAGAAAACCAGTTACTTACCACACACAGTGTATGGTTTCTGGCGTCACAATTTGTTTTTATCTCCGTTCTTTGTATGCTGTTTGATATAAAAGATAATGATAAAGATTATTTATCAGGCGTGAATACCTATGCAAACAGGTTTGGAATAAATGCAACTAAAATAATTTGTGCTTTATTAATTGTTATTGGATTTACCTGCTTTTATATTTTTAAAAATGATGCCAGCTCCTTAATAGGATCAGTTATTTTAAGAACACTGCTTCTCTTAACCATTTTTTATACAAACGATAAAAGGCATGCGTTTTATTATTACTTGTGGGTAGATGGATTGTTGATTATTCAGACAATTCTTTTTTTCATCTTCTAAAGATACTTTGTACTTATCAGGTAATTCGTTACATAATCATTGACGCCATCTTCTAAACTCGTAAAAGGTTTTTTATACCCTTGTTCATTCAGCTTATTCATATTAGCTTCAGTGTAGTATTGGTACTTATCCCGAATATCTATGGGCGTATCAATAAATTCGATGTTTGGTTTTTTGCCCAATGCTTTAAACGTGGCGTTTGCCAAATCTAAAAAAGTGCGGGCCTTACCGCTTCCTAAATTATAAATGCCATTTTTTAAATTTTCTCCATAAGCAAAATATAAAACGTCAATGAGATCCTTCACATATACAAAGTCTCGCAGTTGTCCGCCATCTGAATAATTTGGATTATGAGAACGGAATAATTTCACCTCGCCTTTTTCATTGATCTGATTAAAGGAATGGAAAATCACAGAAGCCATTCTTCCTTTATGATATTCGTTTGGACCATACACATTAAAAAACTTAAAGCCGGCCCATTTTGGAGGACAGTTTTTTTGAGCAATGGCCCATTTATCAAAATCATTTTTACTGTCCCCGTATGGGTTTAATGGTTTCAATAAATTAATTTTTGTTTCATCATCATCATAACCGAATTCGCCCAACCCGTATGTTGCGGCCGAAGAGGCATACACTAAAGGAATAAAATGTTTGGTGCAGGTAGTCCAGATTGATTTCGTATAATTTAAATTCAAATCGTTAAACAACTCTACATTAAATTCTGTTGTGTCAGTTCGGGCACCAATATGGTACACAAAAGTAACCTCAGGAGCATGTTCTTCAAACCAGTTTAAAAAATGGGAGCGCTCAATTTTGTGAATGAAATTTTTTGTATGGTAGTTGTTGATTTTTTGCATCTGCGAAAAATCATCTACTAAGATCAAATTTTCATGGCCTTCGTTATTTAATTTAGTGATTAAACAACTTCCTATAAAACCCGCTGCACCCGTTATGACTATCATGGTATTATTTAATGATGGTTAATTTTTTTGTAATAACGTTGTTTTTGAATGAGACCTGTACACTATAATTTCCTGATGGAAGTGTATTTATGTTTAAATTGTGAAGCACATTCCCTGCCTTTGCATTTTTTGTTTCGATGTAAACCAATTCGCCCAGGGTGTTGTAAACCGACACTTTTACATATTCATCATTTTTTAAATTGTAAGTTAAATTACAAACATCCGTTGCCGGATTTGGAAACACATTTAATTGAAGATCTGCTTTGCTTATTTCTTTTATTCCTACCAAAACTTCAGGACCACTCGTAAGTTTTGCTTCAGCAATATTTAATACGCTTCTTTTTTTTGGATCTGCATTGTATTCACTTAACACTCCTATCAGATAAATATTAGCGACATTGTACCTGAACTCTCCCGCTGTTAAAAAGGGTAAAGTATAAGAATAGGTTTTCGAATATGTTTGTCCGTTTGTTAAACCGTTTGCTGGTATAATGCCGGAAGCCCCGTAAGAACCATCCGTCATCTTATTGACAACATATTGATGCTTATATTCAGCAGGACTTAATAAATAAGTACTAGCATTTAAATAACTGCCCATTTGGTAATAAGGTGAAGCTCCTACATTAAATAAGGAACTGTGTTGATTCCATTGATTATCTGTCAAATCCAAAGAAGGGCCATAAACATTATTTTCCTTAATGTATAAATTCAAACGATAATCTCCTTTAACATCACCAACAAAGGAGGAGGAAACTGTTGCATCAATTTGACGGGTTAAGGAATCATACGTAACATTTGTTATTGCTACAGTTGCCGGCACCTTCATGACTAAACGTTGATTGATAAAGGAATTCCAGTTGTTTCGTGTAATCGCAATTTCATCAGTTGTAGAAAATTGGTATTGATCGATTGTAGCGCTTGGAAATTCAGTTGCATAATCGGCGATTAAGGCGTTACCTTCTATGGTAGCCATGTTATCGTTATCATGAATGGATGCTGCTATTACATTTGTGTTAGTACTAACAATAGAATTTAATACGGTGTAACCATCGGGGCACCATCCGCACCATGCGCCGGTAAATTGCTCAATTAACACTTTCTTTTGAGGAACGGAAGATGAGATAGTTAGTTCTCCAAGGATAGTATCATTTCCGTTATTTTGATCAGCCAGCCCATTAATAGTGCTTGACCAGACCTTAAAAGTATTGTATTGTGGAATTGCTGAAGTGTATGGAATGGAAAAAGATAGTGATCTGCTTTCCAAATAATTTAAAGGTGGCGACAGTATTTTTATTTCATTTACAGTTGGGCCATTATTCATTTTATAATTAATAGTAAGATTGTTAATGGGCGCATAACCGTAGTTTTTAAATGTAGCAGAGATAGTATTGTTTGCGGATACAGAAGAATACTTATACACATCGTGTGATAGAGAACCGGCATCATATCCATTTGAAATATTTTCTACTATAATGTCATCTAACCATAATTGATATTTATTACTGGAATTGTTTTTAAAAGCAATCCGGATACTTTGTCCGGCAAAGGCCGCTAATGATATTCCGTGAGTTTGCCAGTTGCTTTTTTCTGCAGTTGTTGAAAAAATAAGGGCACTAAAATCAGATACTATTGGAGTTGAAGTTGTATTAGTGGTAACATATACCTCATATCCATCCGGATTATTAATATCAGGAGCCATTGCTTCCCAGCTAAGCACAGAGTTAAATTTAATACTATCAATTGTTGGTGTGATGAGCCACGCATTGGCAGTGCCAAGCGGGTTGATCCACGACGTGGAAACGGCAAAAGTGTCTGTTCCGTTATGTGGAACATAACTTAACCAGGCCTTTTGGTAACGACTTAAAGATTTAAAAGGATAATTTCCACCAAGGGTATCTGCTTTTAAACTATCGGTATTAATAGTAAACATCCCGTTAGGAACGTCCGCATATAAATAGGCATTGCTGTTGTTGGTATAAGTCCCTGTGTTTAAAGAAAGTGCATTAAAGTGCTCGCTATAGAGGATTTGCGACGATAAAGAGTTGATCACAAATAGAACTGTTAACAAAGAAATTATTTTTTTAGGCATAGGATAAAATAGTAGAGGTTGGCATTTTTCGCCAACCTTTACAAAAATAGGATTTTTAATTAAAACACGCCTTTTAGACGCCTGTTTTTATGTTATATAGTCCTATATTAAGTTAAATGTAACTTACAGTTGACTTAAAAGGAAATAGTTGCTGAGCTATCGTCACCATTTAATTTCGCTTTAACTATTTAGAAACAGATAATTTTTTTGAAACTGTTCCTTTTTCAGATGCAATTACAACATTGTAAAGTCCTGAAGCATAGTTGCTGGTGTCAATTGTAAATGTATTTGTACCTGCATTTAAAGTTTCTGCTTTTTGGTAAACAATCTGCCCAATATTGTCCATAACAGTGACAGCTACATTGGATTGATCAACTAAACTAATAAGCAAAGTTGTTTCATCAGCGGTTGGATTAGGGTAAATATTGGCTTTAATAGTGGACACATTATAATTTTTTAATCCTGTTGTGGTACCAACATTAATTATATAGGTTAAAGTATCCGAGGAAGATAAAGTAGCATTTTTCAATACATATTTAATGGTGTTTGTTCCGTTCGTCTGGCCAGAGAACATATGCATTTTTAAATAACCTTGTGTTCCGGGAGTTATAGTGGGCATAATGCCTGTTTCCGGTAAATTGTTAAAACAAATGCCACTATTGCACAAATCAAATTCGCAATCAATTAAAGTATCTTTTAATAGAAGTTCCCAGGTAAAATCTAAGTCTACTGTACTGGTGTTAGTAATTCTGATCCCATTGTAATTTAACTGGCTTGTGTCCATTGCGAAAACAAAGTCTTTTCCTGGAATGAAGGTATAATTTTGAGCGGAAAGTTTTGCCTGAGTTAAAAAACTAAAAAGAGCAACTATGATTGAAAATTTACTCAAGGAAATTGTTTTCATTTTAAGACTATTCAAATTGTGATTTATGGTATTATTAAAGTTAAGGTTTAATATCAAAATAGCAATACCACTTCAAAACAAAAGGTTGGTGCAAATACACCAACCTTTCATTAAACTTAAAGACAAAAACTTATTTTGAAATAGTTAATTTGCGATTTACTGTACCATTAGTAGAAGAAATGTTGATGTTATATATACCATTTGCCCAATTCTCTGTATTGAAATCAACGATGTGATTTCCTGCAGAAATATTGTTTAAAGTTTTAGTATACATCACCTGACCAACTGTATTTAAAACATTGATTGATAGGGTTTCGTTTTGAACTAAGTCTAATGATAAAGAAGCCGCATTAGTAGCAGGATTAGGGTATAGACTAATATTTGTAACTAAAATATTTGTATTATTTATACCTGTAATTGCAGATGTTCTAAATAATTTTACATCTGAATCAGCCATAACGCCATTCATGGTATAAACAACTGTAGTGCCATCCATAATTTTATAATTTCCTGCGCCATAGCCGGAATTAAAACCATCACCATAAGAATCGAAAGCCGTTACTTTATAGCACATATTGGGATTCGCCGTAAATGCCTGAGTGTGTAATTGAGTACCAGTTGCTGCTAAATCAGTATATGGACCACCAGATGCAACTAACACATTCGATACTTCTTCTCTAATCTCCCATGTCGATTCAGAGCCATATCGATCCTGAGTAAACTCCATTGTTAAGTTAGTATTATTAGCAACCTTTGTCGTTAAAGGAATTAATTTTACTGCTGCATCATTTGCAGCATTTTGGTCTGTAACTCCATTTACACTGGTAATAGATACATTTAATGTATTTGTTGCACTTGCTGCAAAAGAATAGGCAGGTAAGGTGATAATAGTTTGAGTAAAGGGCGCTAAATTTCCTGAGAAATTATAAGTTGCGAGAGAACCACCACTTACAGAATAAGAAATAACTGCAGACGTTAAATTTGCACTACCATTATTTGCTAAATTAAATTTCATTGGTTGTAAGTTTCCAGAACAGGTTTCAGCATCAGCTTTTAAATTACTAACAGCTCCATCTGTAGTGTTAGCTACATTAGTTAATGTCACTGGAACAGCAACTGATGCATTGATAGTAAGTGAATTTGATTGGGTTACAAACGCAGCCACTTCAAGATTCCCTAATAAACATGGTGTTGTTTTACCTGTTGCTCCATAAGTTGCAGGCACTGTGTAGGTACCAGTTGTACTAAAAGTTGTACCGGCAGTAGTAACAGGAATAGTAATTCCAAAATTCCCCGCAGTTAAGCTTTTACGTAATACGTGATTATGATTATACGTTCCATCGGCATTATAATTTGATGCATTATATAATGTAGGTGTGCCATAATTAGTTTGAACGCCAAAAATTTGATCCTCTAATAATATAACAGTGATAGAATTAGTTGCAGCTGGGCTGTTAGCAGTATAGTAAACTTGTGCAGTATATGTTAACACTCTTGTAGAAGCGTCAATAGATCCAGCTACCGCCACGTTGCAATAAGCTGTTTGAGTTTTAATTGCGTTTGACATTGATGTCCATGAGCCACGCCCGGCAGACATAACTGTTCCTGTTAAAATTGTTCTGTTTACTGCAGCTGCCGGATAACCTGTAATTCCCATTCCCGGCATACCGTCAATGGCAGTACCTGTTGTTGTTTTCAAATCTTGCTCACCTGTGGCGGCATTTGCATAACTTCCTGAATGAATGTTGATTAAAAGTACATTACCTGAATTGTTATTGTATATGTTATTTGCAATAGTATGACCATCCGGGCAATAGCCGCAGTGAATTCCAGTAAACTCTTCTAATACTATTCTTTTATTTTGAGGAGTTGTACTTACCGGTAACTGAGCAAATAGCGAGCCTGTGGCACCAACAGTTAATAATGTGAGTATTTGTTTTTTCATGTTTATGGTATTTAGAGTGTATTATTTATTTATTGTGAATTTTTTAATAACCTTAGTATGTTTGGATGAAGAAATTGAGACAAAGTAAATTCCGGAAGGTAAATTTTCAGAATCTAATTGCACCTGATTTTTACCAACTGACAATGCAATGTTTTTTTGTGATACTATAGATCCTAAAGCATCTATAATAATCATTGAGGCATTAGCAATATATGCTGTTGAGTTTATAGCAATGTGAGCTTGGTTTATAGAAGGATTTGGATAAACATCTGAAACGGAAGAAAATAACGAAGCATTATTTTTCACAGATGCCAATAGAGGATTAAATTTAAACGTAAATGTTAAAACATCACTTGGGTTATTGACATCAAATAATTCATATTTGATTTCAGAATAACCTGCTGCCACATTTTCATCATAATATAGTGATTGAGGAGCATCAGATTGGTTTGCATTAAGTGTTAAATAATTAGCAGCGGGCGTCATTGTAGTGGTTGGTGGAAAACATCCTCCGCCGAAACAAAAGGATGCATCGGCTCCTGCATTCAGTATAACATCAGTTCTTTTTAAGGCATAAGTTTTTGATGTTGCGCTAATATTTTTTAACTGTATATAAACATGACTCTGGCCACCAGTTACTACATCTTCTGTAATAACAGAATTATTTAATATTAAACCACCGGCTGAGCCATTAGTAAGTTCAATAGATGTTTGAGAGTTAAGAGTAGATAAACCAGTAACTAAAACTAAAATAATAAGTAAAATTTTTTTCATTCGGTTTAGATTAAATAAATATTAATACAATAATATGAAACAAATCTCCTTAATAGTAATTCGATTTGAATATAAATCGGATTCCTAAAAGACAATTGCTTACTATAAAAATACGAGAAAAAGTTTGAAAATCCTTACTAATCGAAAAGAAAATAGAGAAAGCGAGCGAAAAAATGCTGTGAAATATATAAGACAATGGTTTCTGTTAAATACAGACGATTATTGAACTCCTAATCCATTATGGATTATTTTTTGTAAAAGTGCATTTCATCTATGTATTCCCAAACGGCAGCAGGAACAAAGAATGACACGTCTTTTTTGTCCTTAATGGCTTGCCGGATAATTGTTGAAGATATTTCCATCATTGGCGCCTGGGTCATAATAACATTTTTGTGATGCTTCAAATCTCCTGGTTCTGAATTTGGACGAGGATAAACAAATAATTGATGATTCTTTAGTATTTCCTCATAGTTTTTCCATTTTGTAAAGGATTGTAAATTATCCTCTCCTAATATTAATGAAAAACGATGTTGAGGATACTTTTCTTTTAAATGGGCTAAAGTGTTTATTGTATAGGAAGGTTGTGATAAATTGATTTCGATATTGCTGCTTTTAAATTTGGAGGTATCTCCAATAGCTAAATTAACCATATACAACCGCTGATTCTGATCCAGTAAGGAGGATTTTTCTTTTAAAGGATTATGTGGAGAAACCACAAACCACACCTGTTCAAGTTCTGTAAACGATAACATGTAGTTTGCCAAAACCATATGGCCAACATGAACAGGATTAAACGAACCGAAAAATAAACCGATATGCATCCTGTAAAATTAAACATCCTTTTCGATTTAATTCCTGTTATAATTTAAATTATAATCATACAAAATATGTAAATTAGCCTGTGCTTTTTAAGAACCTGGTAGGGCAAACTCCCGTTAAAAATAAGTTGTTAAATATGTTGCATGATGGC
>JANPOX010000151.1:0-2634 GCA_031428235.1 Bacteroidia bacterium
CTTGAAAAAAGTAAAGACAAAAATCCGACAACGGTTGTAATTAATGTAAGGAATGTTGGAAACCCAACTTCTTTCAGAATCAGTGGATATATTTTTTGTTTTTCTGTTCCTCTTCCTATTTCTTCAAAATATTTGGAAAAAAAATGAACCACATCACTCATGCCTGCAATAAAAATCATGGTTGGAAGCATGCAAGTCATAATGTCGAGTGATTGATGCATCATGGCCATAATTCCCAATGTCCAGAAAATAGAAACCATCACGATCAACATAGGCACCACAACACCATATGCCGAGCGAAATGAGATCCACAAAAAAAGAATAACCAATACAAATGAAATGGCCAAAAAGTAAACAAATTCTTTTTCCAGGTTTTTTAAATAGACATCCTGTGCAACGATTCGTCCAACAAAGTGTACTTCATCAAAATGGTATTTCGTAAATGCCTTTTCAATGTTTCTAGCTAAACTATCACTTTTCGATTTGCTTAAACCTTCTTTTGTTTTAATAAAAATAGAAATCGACTTCGCATCTTTTGGAAAAAATGAACCGATCAGTTCAGGTGTACTATAAATGTTGATACTATCTTCTTTGTATAGCGATTCATCATCAACATGGAGTAGTCGTTTTTGTACAGGCGCAAAACCACTCAAAGAAATGTTCTTAATATTTGTAGGAGAAATTATCCGATCGGTGTGTGGTATTTCTTTTAGTTCATTCGAAAGGCTTTCAATGTTTTGGAGAAAATCCTTTTTAAAGATTCCGTTTTTATTTTCAATACCTAATAATACGAATTCATTATCCCATTCAAACCGGTTGCGATGCGTTTCATAAACACCTAATTCATTGTCTTCATTTGGAAAAAAAGCTTCAAAATCATAATTAAATTTTAAGTCCTTTATTTTGAAAGCGCACAATACACTAAACGCCACTACAAAAATAAGAATCGAAGAGTTAATTATTTTTTGAGGTACTTTCATTAAAACCCTTTGATGTCTATTAAATAAATAAGAGAACCTATAACTCCCGCGCTTAATTCCAATTCACGTTTATTGATCTTATCAAAGGTATCGTCTGATGTGTGATGATAATCAAAATATTTCTGCCCATCGGGTTCAAAACCTATCAAGGGTACTCCGAGTTCCTGAAGGTAACTGATGTCGGCACCATGACCTCCTGGTTTAATATACTGAACAAAATAGGGATCGAGTAATGATTTCCAACTGAGTACTTTTTTGAAAGCGCCGTTTGTTGTATCAATACTAATTCCTCTGGGAGAAAATCCTCCGGCATCACTTTCCAGTGCGGCCAAATGTTTTAAATTATTTTTTTTAGTGTCTTCAAAATAAGCTTTTCCACCTGCACCACCATTTTCTTCATTCATAAAGGCAACAGCGCGAATTGTATGTTTTGGTTTAATGTTTTGTTTTTTATACATCGCTAATATTTCAATCGCTTGCACAACGCCCGCGCCATCATCATGTGCGCCTTGTCCGTTGTCCCAGGCATCTAAATGTCCGCCAGCCATAATTATTTCATTTGGCTTTTCAGTTCCTTTTATTTCTCCCACTACGTTGTAGGATAATTCTTTTTTGAGCATTTCACAACTCGTTTTTAAATGAAGGGATAAGGATGGATTATTTTTTAATTGATTCACTAATTGATCGGCGCCACTAAAACTAATGGCACAGGCAGGAATTTTATTTATACTAACAACTGTATCATAGCCCATTACGCCAGTATGAGGAAAATCATTATTGATAGAACTCATGCTTCTTACAAGGGTTGCAATAGCGCCATATTTAGCTGCTTTGCTTGGTCCTGAATAACGGTAAGTGACAGTTTCGCCATAACAGGAACCGGTACTCACATGTTTGTGATCAAAGAACACATTAAAGAAAACAATTTTACCTTTTATGTTTTTTTCGCCGAGTGAATCAAGTTGATTAAAACTATTCACCGTAATTACATTTGCATTAATTCCACTTTGAGAGGTCCCAACTGAATTACCCAAAGCACAAACGGAGTATTTTATTTTTTGTTTGGTTTTAGTATCGATGTTAAAACAGGATTCTTGCTGTCCTCTCACCCAATGCGGCACCATGCACGGCTGTAAATAAACGGTATCTGCTCCCGCTTCGTACATGGCCTTTTTAGCCCAGGCAACTGCTGTGGCTGCTCCTGGCGAACCGCTTAAGCGACTTTCTATTTTAGTGGTGAGGAATTCTAAATTTTTGTAACAATTACTCTTGGTTAAATAGTAATCGAAGTTTTTCCGTAGAGCGATACTGTCGGAGTTCTGACAATTGCTTTTGAATGAAAGGATAAGTAAAATTAGAATGAAAACTTTATAAAAATGGCTCATGATTTATTAAATAAATATGAGTTTAAATGTACAATTTTAAAACTTAAAACTGCCCTGCTTCTATGAGTTTGATGGCTCGTTCAGTCATTATATCTTCACCCTTAGGATCATACTCTGCTTTCATATTGCTACCGAACAAACGGGCTAAACTTTGCCACATAAATGCCTGAAATCCACCGCGCAAATCTTTTACTAATTCATAACTGGAATTTCCGGTTTCCCTGTCTATCAGTTTCAATAAAATTTTTCCTTGCGTAATGGTTAAGTCT
>JANPOX010000152.1:0-15483 GCA_031428235.1 Bacteroidia bacterium
CATCATATTCATTTAATTTCATATCGTTTTGAGTACGACTCAACACTGCAATGTAAATGTGTTTTTCGTCCGGACTCCAGGCTACATTAGTTAAATATTGTTCTTTGTCGCCTTCCGTTTTTACATAAATTGTTTTGTTGGCTTTTAAATCATAAATACCAAGAACAACATAATGACTGTTATTACCGGCCATTGGATATTTTATATTTTTATTTTTTGCCGGTCGGGATGTCCAGTCAATGATTGGATAATCCGTTACCGGTGATTGGTCCATTCGGTAGAATGCCAGGAAATTTCCCTTCGGACTCCAAAATGTTCCGCCATTGATTCCAAACTCATTCTGATGCACATTTTTTCCTGTGTAAACAATATCATAAGAACCATCATCCGTTACCTTAGTTTCTTTACCATCTTTTACCAAAAATAAATTGTTGTCTTTGCAATAGGTGTAAGCCCCTGTTGTTGATTCTTTATCGTATGACTCAAGACTGGTATCTTCTGTTTTTTTGTCCGTTTCTAAAATTGTTTTTTTAGCGATGTCATAAATGAGTTCTCCTTTTTTATTGGAAAAATAAAACTGTAATGCGTTTTTCCAGATGATAGAACTTAATTTATCTAAGGTGTCTTTTGAAACCTTTTTTAAGTTGTTATTTAATTCAGTAAGAGAAACTATCTTGCCCGTTTTACCAGATACATTATTGCCAGTATAAACGGTGTCCTTTTCAATATAAGAAAATCCATCCGCACCTTTGATAAAATCCAATGATTGTAAACGTTTCGGAGCCAAGGTTGTTCTTCCTTTTAAAATGGCATCCTGGATCGTCAGGAGTTTTTCCTGTGCAATGGAAATAGAACTAATTGCTAAGCCGGTAATTAATAATAGTTGTTTCATTTTTTGTTTATTTTGTTTTTGGTCATGCTGAACTTGATTCAGCATCCCTAACTTAGTGTGTTGTTATTTTAATTCCAATCAATTGCTAAATCTACCATTTTAGGATTTAGTTCTTTTATTAAATCTAATTTCCAGTTTCGATGCCAGTTTTTTAATTTCTTTTCACGCGCGATTGCTATTTTAATATCACTAATTAGTTCATAATAGACCAAATGGGTTAATTTATATTTACTCGTGAATCCAGAACCATTGCCAAGTTTATGTTCTTTCACTCTTCTTTCTAAATCATTTGTTACGCCTATATAAAACGCCGTTAAATTTTTATTAGACATAATATATATAAAGGCGTTTGTTAGTTTCATTAATTATTAATTGAGATGCTGAATCAAGTTCAGCATGACAAGCATTGTATTATTTCTTGATCGAATTATATAAATCTAAAATTTGGTTTTTGGTTTCTGATACAGTTTTCAATTCAGAAGACATTGCTGTTATATCCTGGTTTTCTTTTTTAGCTTTTTCGATTTTGGATTTCAACTTATCTTCTTTGTCCTGCCACACATTTAGTAAATTATCTTTCATCACTTTTTGAGCAGCGTATTTTACATATTTACTATCGCTGGCGCCCATTTTTGCTAATTCTTTTGCTCCGTCAATCGCAGTTTCGGGTTTTGTACAACGTTTTAAAAATTTCCCGTATATGTTTCCATAAGCCATTAATTCATAACCATTAAATTGCTTTTTTACTTTTTTAAAATAAGCATGGTTTTCGTCTGTTCCGTTTTTAGCATATAAGTCAGCAATGGAATAAATGATCTCTTTAGACATTTCATTTTCCAAAGCAATTGCTTTTTTCATGGCCAGTTCAGTGTTTATTTTTGCAATGGCATCAAAGCCTTCGGAAACGATGGCGTAAGATTTCTCATTTAAGGCTTTCTCGTATAATGCATTTAAATCATCTCCTTTATAGTTAGAAGCTAACGCTTTAATAGCTGCTGCACGAACTCTGGTGTTCGCGTCTTTTTCCGAGATAGAAATAAATAGTGGCTTTAACTCAGCTTCTTTATCTTTTGCTGCATCACTTAATACGGCAACGGCATCTGACCTGAATTTTCTCCATAGATCATTTTGAGCAATAGATTTCACAAGCTCAAATATTTCTTTATCATTCATGTGATCCCGGAAGTATTCTATCGATTCGTCCCTGTCGCCCCAGAGTGGTGCATTTTTATATTGGAAAATATATTCATCCTTACTTTTCTCATAAGTCATTTTTGCCAAGAGTTGTCTTTCAGCATCAATGTTTACAAGTTCCGGATTTGAAATAACATCAAATGTGTAGGAATTTTTTATATCATCAATCCAAATAAGTTTACGTTCTTTTTTACCCCCAGCGTAAATATCAATGTAAATAGGTAATTTGTATAATGGCGAAACTTTAAAATCCTGAGTTTGTGTAATATCTAATTTTAATTTTTTCGAAGATCCATCATAGGTTTTCTTGATATCTAATTCAGGATGTCGTTTTGCATAATACCATTCGTTAAAGAACCAGTTGAGGTCTTCGCCGGTTGTTTCTTCAAATGCTAATCGTAAATCATGAGCTTCGGCAGTTTTAAATTTATTTTTTTCAAGATATAATTTTAGTGAAGCAAAAAAAGCATCATCACCTACGTATTTTCTGAGCATGTGGATAATTTGTCCGCCTTTATTATAACTGAAAGCATCAAACATATCTTCACGTTCCGCATAATCAAAGCGAACTAAATCAACCTGTTTTTGATTGGCTTGAGCAAAATAACCAAAACGTGAG
Source organism: Bacteroidia bacterium (assembly GCA_031428235.1). Classification (GTDB taxonomy): domain Bacteria; phylum Bacteroidota; class Bacteroidia; order B-17B0; family Aurantibacillaceae; genus UBA4416. Next base: position 2,706 of record JANPOX010000152.1, read on the forward strand.
CTTGCAGAATGATCATCAGCAGCATCTCTTCCGTATTCAAATTCCTCCCACAGGTATTCTCCGTATGTGGCAAATGATTCATTTAAAGTAAGGTTGCTCCAGCTTTCACAGCTGGCAAGATCTCCAAACCATTGGTGAAATAATTCATGTGCGATGGTACTTTCTCCTTTTGCACCATCTATAATTTCTCTGGTAGTTTGATAGCACACAAAATCACCATGTAATGTAGCAGAGGTATTTTCCATGGCGCCACTTACGTAATCACGCACAACAATTTGCGCATATTTTTGCCAAGCATATGGAACTCCTAATTTGGTAGAATAAAACTCGACCATCTTTTTAGTTTTTCCGAAAATGGCTTTTGCATGCGGTTCATATTCTTTTTCTACGTAGTAAGAAATTTCTTTACCATTCCATGGCTCGTCGGTAACTTTTTTAAACTCACCAACTCCCATCATTACTAAGTAAGGTGCATGCGGCAAGTCCATTACCCAATGATCGGTACGCGTGCCATCGGGATTTTTTTTAGTATCTTTCAGTAAGCCGTTTGAAAGCGTTAAGTATTTATCTTCTACAGTCATGAAGATTTCATTGGTCATTTTTTCTGTTGGGTTATCAATGGTTGGAAACCATGCGGAGTTGGATTGAGTTTCACCTTGCGTCCAAATTTGTGGCATCTTATCAGGATCAGAACCGGTAGGATTAATAAAATATAAACCTTTGTCGCTGGATATTGCGCCACTGCCACCTTCTTTTAATTCGTTTGGCTTAGCGATGTACTCGATCGTAACGATATACGTTTCTTTAGCTGTAAATACTTTCCCTAAATTAATTTTTAAAGAATCATTCTCATATTTAAAAGTTACAGGCTTTTCAGTCAACACATCCTCCGTAACAACACTTTTACCACCTTTTTTTATTGGCAATTCTTTGGTTTGAATTTCAGCTAATTTCACCGATTTAATATCCATTCCGCGGGCATTCAGATAAAGCATATTGGTTGGATAGAAATAAGGCTTTACTTTTAATTCTGCCTTTCCAATCATTTGTGATTTTGGCCAATCAAAACTTACCCATAATTTAGTGTGAATAATGTCACTGCTTTTTGTATTGGTAGCCTGATAAATTTTCTTTTTAGGAGGCTCTTCTGCAAGAATCCTGATTGTATCCAGGTCGATCGCCGGTTCAGCAACAGTTTTTGAAGTGTTGGAATTCGTTGATGTTTTCTTAGAAGATGAACAAGCAGCAATTGACGCGAAAAAAGCAACTGTAAAAAGTAAATGTTTGAAGTTCATAAATAGATGTTTGATAGTAAATGTGCAATTAATTTGCTGATCTACAAAAAAAGAGGAGCTTAGATATATAAGCGGTTTAGGTTATTGATTGGTGGGTTTTTTAACTTGTTTTTACTTTTTTAATTTATGTGGTTTATGGTTAAATCCTTACATTTGCGGCATGATGCAAATTCAAGTGATGAAATCCAAATTACACTGTGTAACTGTTACGCAAGCTGAACTGGATTATATAGGAAGCATTACCATTGATGAAGATTTAATGGATGCTGCCAACTTTATTGAGAATGAACAGGTACATGTTTTAAATAAGAACAACGGGCAACGCCTGATTACTTATGTTATTAAAGGCGACCGTGGCTCAGGTGTGATTTGTTTAAATGGACCCGCCGCCAAACACGTAAGTTTAGGAGATGTAGTAATTATTATTTCTTATGCCAATATGGATTTTGAAGAAGCTAAAACCTTCAGGCCATGGGTTGTTTTTCCTGAAACCAAAACAAATCGTTTAAAATAAAAAGATGAATAAAAGCACCAAATCTATCATTCAGTTTAGTGTATTGTTTAGTATTGGTATTTTATTAGTGTGGTTATCTTTTCGTTCAGTTTGGACAGAAAAAGAAAAGATCCTTGAATCATTTAAAACAGCAAATTATTTCTGGGTAGCTATTTCTATTTTAATTGCTTTTTTTAGCCATTTTTTAAGAGCATTCCGATGGAAATATTTATTAAAACCTGCGGGATATTCAGTAAAACCTGGTAATGCTTTAGGTGCGGTATTGGTGGGTTACTTTGCAAATTATGGATTGCCGCGTATGGGCGAAATTACACGTTGCACATTGGTTACCAAATATGATGATGTTCCTTTTGAGGTGGCTTTAGGAACTGTTATTACGGAAAGAATTGTAGACATGCTGATCCTGATCGTTATCTTTTTTCTAACATTATGGGCGCAGTTTTCACAACTAAAAGAGTTAACCGCCACTTATATTTATCGGCCAATGATGCTTAAGTTTCAAGGTATTTCTGAGCGTCCGCTTAATTTTATTATTTTTTTGAGCGTGCTTGTTTTATTTGCAGTAGGTTTATTCCTGATCCGAAAAAAATTAGGTGGTTTGTTGAAGGGCAAAGCCGGGAATGTGATTAAAGGTTTTGGAAAAGGGTTAAGTTCGGTAAAGGATATTGATCACAAATTTCAATTCATCTTTTTAAGCTTTGCAATATGGGCTTCCTATTTCTACAGTTTGTATGTTTGCTTTTTTGCATTTACTGGCACTTCTCATCTGGGACACTCAGAGTGCCTGGTTTTATTGTTATTTGGAACCTTTGGTGTTGTATTTTCTCCAGGCGGATTAGGCGCTTACCCGGCTATTATCACAGCTCTGTTACTCTATTATGGTGTTGAGCAGATTTCTGCTTTTTCGTTCCCTTGGATGGCATGGACTTCCCAGTTTATACTGGTAGTTTCTCTTGGCTTATTGAGTCTTATTCTTCTTCCTATCCTTAACAAAGCAAAATCAAAACATGTTGTATCATAAAAAACTATCTGAAAAATTAGTTACAAAAGATAAGCTTAAAGACCATTTGCATGAATGGAAAATGCAAAATCATAAGGTTGTTTTTACCAATGGATGTTTTGATATTTTGCACCGTGGACACGTTGAATACCTTTGCCATGCCAAAGACCTTGGAGATAAACTGATCATTGGTTTAAACACAGATGCTTCTGTAAAACGTTTAGGAAAGTCTCCTGAGCGGCCTATCAATTCTGAGGATACACGGGCAACCATATTAGCAGCATTGGAATGTGTAGACGCGGTTATTTTATTTGATGAGGAAACTCCGCTGGATCTTATTTCTTTTGTGCAGCCCGATGTGCTGGTGAAAGGCAATGATTATAAGGCCGAAGAGATCGTTGGCTATGATGTGGTGACTGCAAAAGGTGGTAAAGTAATGACCATTCAATTAGTAGATGGTTTTTCAACTACCAAACTGATTGAAAAGATGAAAGGTTAAATCAATTGCGTTAAGGATTGAAGCGCAAATCCTTTTGGCGGCTGAGGAGGTCACTGAGTTTATCGAAGTGCTCTTGAAGCCCCAAAAGATTGCAGCAGAAAGCCTGACCCGTTTTTTTGCGGGTAACGCCCAAAAAATGCTAGTAACTAATCAAGGTTAATATCTTCAAAAATATATCGACTGCTTACCGCAATAAACCACTAATTTTAGTTCTTTAATCAAGTAAAAACAGTGTCTAACCCTCTTAAAAGTCTTGCCTCACAAACTGCCGTTTACGGCCTGGGAAGCGTATTACCAAGGGTCATTACTTTTTTATATTCTTTCATTTTAACTTATATTTTCGAGCAACCTTCCGAATTATCTGCTAACACGGAATTTTACGCTTATATCAGTTTCATTAATATTTTGTTTACTTATGGCATGGAAACTGCTTTTTTTAATTTCTCAAATAAATCGGACGAAAAAGAGCGGGTGTACTCCACTGCATTAATTTCCATTTTTGGAAGCAGTATCGTTTTATCACTTTTATTTATAGGTTTTTCTGGTTCAATCGCTCAATTCATTAAAGAACCTGATCACGTTAATTTTATTATCTGGTGTGTTTTAATTGTGGCCACTGATGCTATGATGGCAATTCCATTTGCGCGATTAAGGTTAAACAACCAGGCAAAAAAGTTCGGCGCTCTTAAATTATTAAACGTAACCGTTTTTATTTTGATTTGCATATTCTATTTTAATATTTGCAAACCGGCGTATTACAACGAACCGGGGTCTTTCTTTGCGTCGTTTTATAAACCGGAAGTAGGAGTAGGATATATGTTTTTAGCAGGTCTTTTAGCTAACCTGGTGAGTTTATTGTTTCTGGCTAAAGAGTTTATCAATGTAAAATATGTATTTGATAAAGAGCTTTGGAAGCAAATGCTTTTTTACGCGTGGCCTTTATTGATCCTAGGATTTGCTGGAATGATCAATGAAACATTTGACCGTTTTATTTTAAAATATTTATTGCCTGAGGACATTGCAAAAAGCGAATTGGGAATCTACGGCTCCTGTTACCGAATTGCGATGCTGATGACGATTTTCACAACTGCCTTTAAATATGCAGCCGAACCTTTCTTTTTTAATCATGCAAAGCACGCTGATTCAAAAAAACTGAACGCTTTAGTGATGAAGTATTATGTGATCTTTTGTTTATTCCTGTTTTTGGGGACTATGATGAATTTGCCCTGGCTACAGTATGTTGTCAGCGAAAAATTCAGAAGTGGTTTAGGAGTGGTGCCTATTTTATTATTGGCCAATTTATGTGTGGGAGTTTATTGGAATTTATCCATTTGGTTTAAACTAACCGGACAAACAAAATTTGGCGCAGTTATTACTATTTTGGGCGCCATCATTACTTTAGCAATTAATTTTTATGGTATTCCAAAATACGGATTCATGGCATGCGCCTGGGCTACGTTAGCTTCTTATGGCATCATGATGGTTGCATCTTATATCCTCGGACAAAAATATTATCCTGTTAAATATAACCTGAGAAGCATTTTTGTATTTGTCTTTTTAGCTTTAGGATTTTATTTTATATCGTTCCTGTATTCAGAAATGGAAAACACAATTATAAAGTTAGTATTGAATAATATCTTGTTGGCGATGTTCGCTTTTATATTTTATAAATTAGAATTCGAGAATTTAAAAAAACTGAAACATTTTGAATCATGAAAATACGGGTAGTTAATCAATCAAAACATGAATTGCCGCAATATGCTACAGAGCTTTCCGCTGGGCTTGACCTAAGAGCAAACATTGATACTCCAATTGAATTAAAACCGTTGGAAAGAACCTTGGTTCCCACAGGTTTATTTATTGAATTACAAAAAGGTTATGAAGCTCAGATTCGTCCGCGTAGCGGCATGGCTTTTAAAAATGGTGTAACGGTATTAAATTCTCCCGGAACGATTGATGCAGATTACCGCGGAGAAGTAAAAGTGTTATTGGTGAATTTGTCCAATACCACGTTTTTAATTAATGACGGCGAGCGGGTAGCGCAAATGGTGATTGCTAAACATGAGCAGATTTCATGGAAACAAACTTCTTCTTTGGATGAAACAGAAAGAGGAGCAGGTGGTTTTGGGCATACCGGGACTAAGTAGTGTTCACGATAATTTCTCGCAGATTTTCGCGGATCAATACGCAGATTTTCGCAGAGATATCAGCGTGACTCTGCGTCCAACTCTGCGATTCTCTGCGAGAAAACCATATTATTTTTTACATGCCCTCTGTAATTTCTTTTAATAAGTATTGTCTTTTATGAATTCTTCGGGTGTTTTTGCGTCTTCAATTGAGAAGTGCCCGATCTTCGTGCGGCATAAAGTATCTAAATAAGCGCCGCTGTTTAAGGCAAGACCAAAATCCCTAGCAATGCTTCGGATGTAGGTTCCTTTTGTGCAGGCGATCCTGAAATCAATCAGAGGCAGTTTGCACGACGTTATTTCAAATTCCAATATTTCAATAGGACGTGCTTTCAATTCAATTTCTTCGCCAATGCGCGCTAATTTGTATAAGCGTTTTCCATCCACTTTCACTGCGCTGAACATAGGAGGAATTTGTTCCTGTTTCCCGATAAAAGATTTAGCTGTTTCATAAATCATTTCTTCGGTAATATGGTCTGTTGGAAAGGTTTCATTTACTTCTTTCTCTTTATCATAGCAGGGTGTTGTAGCGCCAATAAAAAATGTCCCGGTGTATTCTTTTGGCAGATCCTGAAACTGAGAAATCTCTTTTGTTTTTTTGCCTGTGCAGATAATTAATAAACCTGTTGCTAAAGGATCTAATGTACCGGCATGGCCGATTTTTAAATGAACTAACTTTCCATCCAACAATAAAGAGGGATGTTTTTTAAGGGCATGTTTTAATTTATTAACTGCCTGAAAGGACGACCAGGTATAGGGTTTATTAATCAGTAAAAGTTCGCCGCTACGGTAATCTGGAGTCATGAGGTCAAAGGTAATTTAAAAATCAGATAACAGTCCAAAGCGGTAAGGATTATTATTCCAGGTATAAACGGAGAAATTCGATATTTTGAATTGTTCTTTTTTATTGTTCCAGATGAAGATGGTGATCTCATTGTCCGGATTATTGAATTTTGCATCTACATAAATGGAAACATAAGCAGTTTGTATTGTTTGACCGGAGCGATAGAAAGCGTCAAGATCAGTCGCCGTCCAATGCACGTTTTGTTTTAAAGCATCTGTACTGCCACATAATAATCCTTTTACTGGTTTATCGGATAGGTAATGTATTTCAGCAACTATTGTTTGTCCTTCTTTGACATGAAACTCAGTATTCTTTATTTTATATGAGAGTGGATATTCATTGAGACTATCAATGCGATAATATGTTTTAGAGTCCTCAGAAATAAGCAGGTCTTTATTTACGTTAAATCCTTCCGGAATACTTTTGAAATCCGAGAAGACGATGTTTTGTTTTTCTGTATCAAGAGTTTCATTTGTTGGTTTCTTGCTTAACACATACAATTCATATCCGTAGCCACTTATTTTTTTGTAAACGTATGGATAGTACACAGAGGCATGAAGTACTTGCGCCGCATTAAAATCGCCTAATATTAAATAATTAGTAGTGAGTGTATCGTAAATGGATTGATAATCAAAAAAACTTAATGATTCATTTTCAATAACTTTATAGCGGGCGGGACTACTATATTTTGTTTTATAATAATCAAGGAACCATTGTTCACCTTTAAAGAGGCAGAATACATCGGCATTGCCTTTCTCATTGACTATTGTTTTAGCTGATTGAATATAAGTATCGAAAGATTGGCGATAAACCAAATCATAATATTTTCTTTTAAAAATAAGAGTAGTTGTACCAATGATAATCAGAACAATCATTCCTGCCCATTTCAATTGTATGTTTAATTCTCCGGAAAAAGAGGAAACAAATAATATTAAACAAGGCGTACAAAAAATAAGAGTGGAGTATTGAATTACAGGATTAACTTTTTGTGAATAGAAAAATCCAATTAAAAATGTGGAAGCAAACAGGAACAAAAGAATAATTCTGATCTTATTTTGAGTTGATGTGGAGTGGGGATGAGATGTAAAAAAAGCAAATCCAATAATTCCAAGAAACACAATAACAAACACATAAGAATAATGAAACAAATAGAATAAAAACTGAAAGATGAAATCGTTTTCTGGAGGATTTAACCAGCCTCCACTGCCAACCCCAATGCCACCAATTTGTAATTGATACAATAAAACAGGAAGATGCGGTATGTAGATCAAAACTGCGGCCACACATGAAAGTAAATAACCTTTTGCAATATTCTTGTTAAGGAAAAACAAACCTGTTATGCCGCACAAGCCCGCGAGCATAAGGCTAAAATGATGGTTTAGTGCTGATAGGACAGCGAAGAGTGCAAAAAGCACATATTGTTTCTTGGTAACTGTATCCTTAAATAAAATATTTAAAAGATAATTTAATGTCAGTAAGCAAAAAAGTAAACCACTTATATAGGGCCTTGCCGTTACACTGTAAAAAACAAAATATTGGGTGCATGAGAAAATAGTAGCGGTTAAAAGTGCAGCAGTTTCGTTGAACCATTTTTTTCCGATTACATACACTAAATAAACAGAGGCAATGCCTGCTAAAATAAAAGGAAGTTTCACCACCCATTCAGCTGTACCAAATAACATGCAGTAGTAATATAAAAAAACCTGGATAAGAGCCGGGTGAAAATCCGGTTTCACTCCTTTTTCGATCAACTCGTTAAAAGAACTATATCCCGTTCTGCTCAGTGCGCTTAATTCATCATAGGTATATTCTAAATCAAAGAGATTGTAAATTCTTAACGCAATTGCAAGAGCCAACAAAAATAATATGGGATAATTTTTTTTATCTATTTTGAATGTTCGCATACTCATGTTTTTCGCAGGGCTACAAATTTTTGCTCAGATTTCTTTTATTCACAAATATCTTCAGGCAGTAAACAGAAAAAAATATAGCGCTTATAAATATTAAATATAACAGGTAAATTTTGATCTCCTTCATAAAGGGAAAAATAGTTGAAATATCTCTTCCCCAATAGGTATGTGTAACATAAAAGACACGGAATGAACTAAAAGCCGACAGAACTATAAAAATAAAAACGAATACCGAAGTTAGCAACGTGTTTTTTTTGGATTGGATAAAATTAATTGCAAATAGTGCAGGAAGCGTTAAAAAAGGAGTAATGGTGAAGATATGTCTTACAAGAACTGTTTTATGAAATGCTGCAATCAACACATTAATGATTATGATGAATAAAAACAAAATGGCCTCTTTAGAGAATTTTTTATAAAAAGGAATAAAACCAAGTAATGAAATTAGTAATATGGGAGAAGTAATGAATAAGCCGCGAATGTCGTTTTTTACCCCTGATTTAAGATTGAACCAAAGCTCAGGTGTCTTTAAATTTGTGAATAAGCGATCTATGCCGCCAACAAAATCCCCTGATAAGGATGTTAAAAATTCTTTTTCTTCCGGAAATTCAGGATTGAACTTGTTTGATTTTAAAGTTATTTCACCAAAGGCGATATAATTGTAAGTAATTAAAATACTAAGCATGGTGAAAATTATCAGGCAAGAAAAACTGATGGATTTCAAATTTTTTGATTTCAATTTAAAATCAATTTTTCTCTTTTGTAGAATATAAATCAATGCAGGCAAGAATAACAGGGAGTTTTGCAACTCTACAATAACGCTGTATGATAGTAAAAGAACAAACAGTAAAAATTTCTTATCATAAATGGTTGGAGTTTTCAGTAAATAATAAAATGCGGCTAACACTAAACACATCGATGGGGCATGAGAAAAAACATGGGTAGATTCCTGCAGGTTTAATGTACATAACCCGTAGAGTAAAGAAATAAACAAAGATTTTTTAAAAGATGCGCTAAAATGCCGACAGATTAGAAAAACAAATAAGACACCAAGGACACCACATATATTTGGTAAAAGAATTACGGTGACTTCCTGAACGGGCACATGGTTGCTGATCGTGCTTAAATGAGTTAAATCAAGTAAATTTCCAAAAGCAAAAAAAGGGATCATTAAAAAAGCGTTGCCGGGCAAGCGGTCAGAGTAATAGACGCCGTCTTTAATTGCATAATCTATTTTGCCTGTGTAATCTATATAGTTATTGATAACTAGGGTATGATCGTTGACCAAGGCACTCACTAATGCATAATGACTTCCATCATTGGATGTATTGATGTAGCAAGAGGAAATGAAATAAAAAACACTGATAAAAAAAAGAGTGGCGAATAAAATTCTCTTTTGCTGATAAGAATATTTAATCGGACTGTCGCTCAAATTTTTATTTTTTAGAATTTAAATTTAAAAACTATGGCCCATTTTATCTTTCTTGGTTTGCATATATTTTTCGTTGTGCGGGTTTGATGGAATAATGATTGGGATATTTTCAACTACCTCTAAACCATAACCAATCAAACCAACACGCTTTACCGGGTTATTGGAAATTAATTTCATTTTACTGATTCCTAAATCACGGATGATTTGTGCACCCACACCGTAATCACGTTCGTCCATTTTAAAACCAAGTTCTAGATTAGCTTCAACGGTATCCCGGCCTTGCTCTTGTAACTTATAAGCTTTTAATTTATTTAATAAACCAATACCTCTGCCTTCCTGGTTCATATAAACAATTACGCCTTTACCTTCTTTTTCAATCAACTCCATTGCTTTATGTAATTGAGGGCCACAATCGCAACGACATGAGCCAAAGACATCTCCTGTGACACAGGAAGAATGAACACGAACCAAGACAGCTTCATCTTTATTCCATTCGCCTTTCACTAAGGCCATATGCTCTTCGCCATTGGTATCAACTTTGTACGCTGTTAATTTAAAATTGCCCCATTGTGTTGGCATATCTACTTCTACTTGTCTGGTAACTATACTTTCTTTACTTAAGCGATAAGAGATCAGGTCTTTAATTGTCACAATTTTTAAATCAAATTGTTTAGCTACTTTTATTAAATCTGGTAAACGCGCCATGGTTCCATCTTCATTCATGATCTCAACTAAAGCACCACAAGGTTCAAATCCTGCCAGGCGCGCAAAATCAATAGTAGCTTCTGTATGGCCGGTACGACGCAACACACCGCCTGTTTTTGCAATTAATGGAAATATATGTCCCGGCCTTCCGAAATCAGTCGCTTTCATTTCAGGATCAATTAATGCCTGTATTGTTTTTGAACGATCAGAGGCTGAAATTCCTGTTGTGCACCCATATCCTAATAAATCAACAGAAACGGTAAAGGCAGTTTCGTGTAAGGCGGTATTAGATGTTACCATTAATTCTAATTGCAACTCTTTAGCTCTTTCTTCGGTAACAGCCGCACAAATTAAACCACGTCCGTGAGTTGCCATAAAATTGATGATCTCAGGAGTAACATTATTGGCAGCTGTTAAAAAATCGCCCTCGTTCTCCCTGTCCTCATCATCAACAACTATAATCACTTTGCCCGCTTTAATATCAGCAATGGCTTCTTCTATGGTATTTAATTTGATTGGTTCCATGGTTTATGGGGTGCTTTTTGCGCCACAAATTTACGGATTATATTCTAGGTTATGTGGCGCAAAGGACATATTAACGGACCAACAGTGAATGATGCCGATAAAAGCCTTCAAATTAAGTTTAATTTAAAGAAATGAGTTGCTCGTGGCATTTATTTTTGAAGGGAGAATTCCGCACTTGTTCTTAAAAGCTTCGGAAAATTTACTGTCATTTTTATAGCCTAGCAAATTTGAAACCTCACCTATTTTCATGTTTTTTTCAGTAATCAGTATTTTAGCATAATTCATTTTTTTACCCAAATAATATTGGTAGATGGGTTCGCCATAAATTTGCTTGAAATCGCTTTTTAATTTGGTAGGAGACATGCCAAATTTGTCAGCTAAAAATTCAATTCCCGGAAAGTCTTTAAATACATGGTCATTTAATAGTTTTTCTATTTTCGCTAGTTTAAGTTGAGTTTCACTTTTTATTTCATTTACATTATCATTCGTATGTTCTACGTCATATATTTCGGTAAAATAGTTTAAGAAGTCTGCTGCAAAATTTTTAAGCGAAGTTGTTTTTTCATTCTCTTGTTGGTTTTCAAGTATCATTTTGGCTTTATCAAAAAACATAACTGATTCCGACTCATGGTCTGGCCATAGAATAATTGGACATTTGTTTGCAGTAAAAAAAGAATGAAATTTGCTTTTCACGAAGGTTTCGTTGCCTAATAAATTCTTTTTTGCCCAATCTTCACTAAAATATAAACCAATCGATGAGCAACTGGTGTTTTTAAAATTGGAATTGCTTGCCCCCGCCCCAGGTTTAATGACATTCCATGAAAATGTTTTATAACTTAAGCCATTGATAACAGCCAGATTATTGCTTGTGGCATGCTTGAACATGTTAAAACTAATAAGGTAATAATCAGAAGGTAGGTGTTTATCATATATAAATTTGCAATGTACGTTAACTTTGTACGATGTATCTGCTAATATAAACCACAATCCTTCTTCAAGCTTGATCCAATATATATTCCCTGTTAAAAAATGGTTTTTCATTGAAAGTAACTTTTTTGAATCATCCCATTTCATGAAAGGGACATTTTTTAAACTTTCAAGTATCAATTCGGGAGAATTTGCCAAATAGGGGACTTCATAGAATCCGTCTTTATACTTAAAAAAATATCTTTTAAAACGATGAAAAAACTTGTTTAAAGCTATTAGGCCCATGGTCGAAAGTTTAAACCCTAAAAATATGTCTTTTAGGGATATTTCTACGTAGTTGTTTGTATTATTTTAGCAAAAAATTAATTATATGAAAAAATATTTACTCGGGCTCCTTGCGGGTTTTATGTGGCTTGGTTCCAATGCCGCAACATTTACGGTAACAACAACTGCAGATGCAGGTGCTGGTTCTTTGAGACAAGCAATACTAGATGCTAATACCTTAGCTGGAACTGACAATATTGTATTCAATATTGGTACTGGTCCACAAACTATAACACTTTTATCAAGTGTTAATGTAACGACACCGATGCATATTGATGCAACGACACAAACTGGTTTTACCGGAACCCCATTAATTACAATTGGAGGAGTTTCAATGTTTAATATCAATAGCGTAAACACCGGAACTTTAAACTCTTTGGGTTTTATATCTAATTTAGCTTCAACCTCAATAAATGTAAATAGCTCCAGTAATTGGTTATTTGTGAACAACAATGCAACTGGAATGAATATTGCCTTTCAAATCCAAGGCAATAATAACACACATACAATTACTGCTAACAATTTTAGCGGAAGTGCTTATGGTGTTTATATGAATGGTGGTACAAATAATGGCCACATAGTAAACAATAATAACTTAAGCAATTGTACAAATACCTCAT
>JANPOX010000153.1:0-2653 GCA_031428235.1 Bacteroidia bacterium
TTGGAAAACTTTAGCCATGGCAACCTGAGCCAGTTCTTTTCCATCACCAAAAATGCCAAATTTGGCCTTACCCGTTAAAACTTCTTTACGGCCTAATAAACTGGTTTGACGACTTTCATTTATTAAACGAAAATCATTTAAAACTATTTTTTTAAAATCTTCAAAACTTAAGCCTTTTGCGGCTGACATAACACCTTCTTGCATAGTAAATCCTTATCTTACAAATATAAATTTTTGACGGGAATTACAAAACAAATTGGACGTTATTTTAGATGAAAGAATTAATTTTTTTGCCCTTTTAAAGAAATGGGCAAAAAAAATAGCTACAATAAAAATTGCAGCTATTTTCAAATTTATTTTAAAGAAATTATTTCTTTTTAACGGCTTTTTCCTTACCGGTAAATTCGTATTTCTTTTTTAACTTATCTTTTTTAGTGATTTTAATTTCACCACTGATATCAAAGTTATCAATTGTGCATTTCATCATTAAAGTTTGATCAGCCGCATCTGTAGTTGAAACTTCTACCTCTGTCCAATGCCCTTCAGCCTGATCTTCATCAGTATAAGTTGAATCCTTGGTAATCTCATATTTTATCCATTTATATTCCATTTTTTCAAATAAAAAATTACTGAACATACCTTTTCCCGCTTTGAATTCAAGTTCATCTTCAACACCTTTTTTAGGTGGAGATCCTTCTTTTACTTCTGTCATCATAACAGTGAACTTTCGTTTATCGAGAGAATCTTTAGGCTCTCCTTTTTTGATGGCATTTATACTTAATAAACCAACTGCTAAAACAGAGGCGGAAATGATAATGTGTTTTAAGTTCATGTTATTTATTTTAGTGTGTTGTAAATATAATAAAATAAAAGTGTCTGTTTATAGGTGTTTACAACTTATTTAATATTTTTTGGCATCAATATATTCTGTTTATAATCATTCAAATTGGGCAATAGGTAGTATCTTTATAGATATTTTTTGAAATGCAACCACTAGCAGAAAGAGTAAGGCCAAACCACCTTGATAATTATATTGGCCAGGAACATATCATCGGTAAAAATTCGGCTTTACGAAAAGCGATTGATCAGAATTTATTACCATCCATTATTTTATGGGGTCCTCCCGGAGTGGGAAAAACCACCCTGGCCCAGATCATTTCTCAAACTTTAAAAAGACCCTTTTATTCATTAAGCGCTATAAATTCAGGAGTAAAGGATGTGCGCGAAGTAATTGAAAAAGCCTCGCAGGATGGAGGTTTTTTTAAACAGGAAAAACCTGTTTTATTTATTGATGAGATCCATCGCTTTAGTAAATCACAACAAGACTCTTTATTAAATGCCGTTGAAAAAGGAATTGTTACTTTAATTGGTGCAACCACCGAAAACCCTTCATTTGAAGTTATTCAGGCACTCTTGTCAAGATGTCAAGTTGTTGTTTTAAAACATCTTACAAAGCCTGACTTAATTAAGTTGTTGAACAACGCAATTGCTACAGATGAATCTTTAAAAAGAAAAAATATTATTCTAAAAGAAACAGAAGCCTTGCTTCGAATTTCGGGAGGTGACGGAAGAAAATTATTAAATGCACTGGAGATTGTAGTGAATTGTATTAGCGACCCTGAAATTATAATTACGGATGAACTGGTAAAACAATACATTCAGCAAAATTTAGCTTTATACGATAAATCAGGTGAGCAGCATTATGATATCATTTCTGCTTTTATAAAATCTATTCGCGGTTCTGATCCTAACGGGGCAGTGTATTGGTTGGCCCGCATGATTGATGGGGGAGAGGAACCTGGTTTCATTGCCCGCCGATTATTGATTTTAGCATCAGAAGATATTGGTAATGCTAATCCTACTGCACTGGTTATTGCAAATAATTGTTTCCAGGCTGTTAATGTTATCGGATATCCTGAAAGCAGAATTATATTATCACAGGCAGCTACTTACCTGGCTTGTTCAGCAAAAAGTAACAGTAGTTATATGGCTATTAATTTAGCACAGCAGGAAATAAAGAAATCAGGAGATTTGCCCGTACCCTTGCATTTAAGAAATGCGCCAACCAAACTGATGAAAGAACTAGGCTACGGTGATGAATATAAGTATTCCCATGATTACGATAATCATTTTATTGCCCAGGAATTTTTACCAAATGAAATTAGTGGAACGGCATTTTATAATCCGTCAGAATTTTCAAGAGAAAAGGATTTAAAGGAATTTTTAAAACAGAGATGGGGTAAAAAATACGGGTATTAATACTGATGAGCAAATGTTAATGATCTTTAACCACATAGAACCATAGAAAAGAATTGTAATATACCGTAACATCCGGTAAACATAGAAAATTGAAGTAAAGCTTCAATTCTATAAATTCTTTTTAATAACAGAATAGATGTTAACTTTTTTGCTCTAATCGCGGTGAATGAGCTCAGGAATAGGTTCAAAAATAACAATCTTTGCTAACCCAATTATTAATCCCCCAATTATCTGTTCAACAATTTGCCACACACAATCAGCAAGAATATAGGTCATGTTGATGTTTTTTGTAAATGAAATACCCAAAACGGTTACCAGTGCAAATAAAATAAATCCAATAAATACACCACTTACTAATCCCCTTAATAAAGGTTGGGAAATATATTTTTGTAAA
>JANPOX010000154.1:0-2824 GCA_031428235.1 Bacteroidia bacterium
CAGTGGTTTATCAGCACAAACAACACATTTGCTATGCTAGCAATTATGAAAATATGTTAAAATAATTAAACGCTTCTTTAATTATTCAAAATCCATTTTTCATACCACATTTGAAACATTAATAGGTGCCATAATTTTTCAAGAACTTAAACCAACCTAACCCAAGTTTTTCGTACTTTTCGAACTAAGAACGCTTAATAAACTGGCTTGTGTATGGAGTTCTTGTTTGGTAATAATTTATATAGACCCTTTTGAGAGATAGTACTTTATTTTTTTTTCAGAAATCATGTTCATTACATTTATTCTCTCTTTAAAAAAAGGATTTTTGGTAAAAAATAAAGTTTTATAGTCTTTGTAAGGGATGGTAGATAGATGAGCAGGCAACGAAGGATTCGGTTGAAAAGATGGACTTACCTCCAAAATCATTGGCTGTGTTTCTACATCATCATTTTCCCAGCACACGTCGTAAGCTGCTGAAGAAAGTCCCATGCGTTTTGTAATATCAATAAAATAGCTTCTCCATTTTTCAGGAAAATTACCAAAGTCCACACTGCTTCCAAGGCTTGTAGATGTTGGCCTCCATTCTTTATCCGGATTTATACGCCAGTAATAAAGTACTACTTCATCTCCCACAATTGTTACTCTAATGTCTTTAGTCATCTTTACAATCTGCTGGGCTATTACGGTTACTTCTCCTCTCTTTAATAAATCTTCAGTAACGGTAATTAAACTAGCATTATCAACAATTTTGTGCAATCCTTTACTTCCTTGAGAGTTTACTTCTTTAATAATATAAGGGAAGGGCAATGATGAAAAAGATTTTAAATCCTTATCGGTAGCCAATACAAAAGTTTTTGGATGAGATATATCAAATTTCAAAAACATTTCCTGCATATAGTCTTTGTTTTCCCAAAATGCTACTTCTTTCGAATTTAAAAAAATAGTATTGTTTTGAGATTCCAATGCCTCTGTTACACCTAATAAAAAGGGTGGATAATGGATAAACTGAAAAATATTTAAAAATTCATGCGATAGCTGATAAATAATTTTTGAATCTTTTATCTTACCTATTTTTCTACCAAGAATTAAACGGTATGGAAGGCCTTCATTTACCACAGCAATAAGATTTGCAAGCTCAGATACTATAATAGAACGTCCAAAATATTCAAATGACTGGTGCGGATAGTTAGGCCACATCCATACTACTAAATCAGCTTTTTTATTATGCAACCTTATTGCTTTTATCCAGTTTAATTTTACCAAAAAAATATAAGCCAGACCCAAAAATTGGTTTAGATATTTATACATATTCTATTGTTGAAGATGCGCAAAGTCATCTATACCTTTATAATTTAATTTTAGTTCAGATACTGCTTTAATCACAGCATCGTATTTCTTAATTGTCCCGTTTTCATGATTATAACATAGATCATCATAGTACTCCACCAACAAACCTTTGGAAATAGCATCTGATAAAATTTTAATTTTTTTTGATGGCGACGTTACAAAAATGAGCTCATAATCCGGCTTGCTAAATCCACGGTTCTGTAGCCATTTCATCGTTGTAGAATAAGTAGTAATATTTCTAGCAGAAAGAAAATAAACCATCCCGTTCTTCCTCTTCTCCTTTACAAGTTTTATCATTTCAGGATAATCGCTTACAGATGTAAGATGCTTTTGGCCGCACGTATTGGCTAGAGTATTATCTATATCAAAAACATATACGGTACTTCCCTTAGGTAACAGTGTCATATTTTTATCTGCGAAAGATGTAAACCTCTTATCTATTAAACTCGCAAAAATACTTTTCAGAATCCTTTTCATTGCTACTAAAATTTTCCTCTGAATGCAGCAGTAATTAATCTGTTTTCTTCAAGCGTGCGAGATGCAACTCTTACAAATTGACCATCCAAACCAATCTTATCGGAGCAATCTCTTACATAAATACCATTATCTGCAAGTAGCGAAATAGTAAAATCAAAAGAAGTTGTTTCATTTAAAAATTCAACCAATGCAAAGTTTGCTTTTGATGGATATGTTTTAATCCCCTCTATTGATCGAAGATCATTCAAAAAAGTAGAAGTTTCAACAATATATTTCTTACGCAGTATATCATAGTCGCTTCTGAAATAATCATTGGCATATAATTTAAAAAAATAATCTGCTAGGCCAGATACATTCCATAGATAGCCGTTCTTTAATAATTTTGCCACACGTCCTTCATTCATTATTGCATACCCGGCTCTAAGCCCGGCTATACCAAAATCTTTCGACATACTTTTTACAATAATAAGATTAGGATTTGCTGCTATTAAACTTCCGCAGCTTACTTCTTCCATTGCTTCGCTTTCGTGTGCAAAATGTATAAAGCTTTCATCAATAATAAGATTACTTACAAAATTCAATTCTGTAATAATCGTGTTAACATCACTTTGCAAAATATAACCACCGTTTGGGTTATTTGGGTTTATTAATACAATAGTATCAGGCTTTTCCTTTTTTACAAATGTTATATAATCTTCTACATTAAGTTTATAATCTTCGCTCTTTTTAAGTTTATAAAAAACAACTTCTACATTTTCGCTTACAAATTCATAGTAAGAGGAAAAAGTAGGAATAATAACCACAATTTTTTTTGCCAAAAAATTATGTAAAACAGCCTGTATTGCTTCAATGGCTCCGTTACCTGCAAAAATATTTTTAGCGGGTATACCTGTAACAGTTGATATTGAATCAGCCACATCGTGATTTTGCGGTGGATAAAATTCAAGGGTACGACGAAGTAGGTTAGTCTCTATTAAATCCTTGTTAAGGTGTTCCAAAA
>JANPOX010000155.1:0-5001 GCA_031428235.1 Bacteroidia bacterium
AATGATCATTGCAAAAATAGTGTTCTTATAATTCTTAAAAAGGTCTGAAATGCGATTCCTCCGCGATGTTTCTACTTCAATATTTACGTTACTTAAAAACTTAGCAAGCGCAAGGTTAGTTGCAAATTTCATAAATTCTGCGGGCTGAATTCCGAATTTACCAAATCTGAACCACGAACGGCTACCTTTTACTTCTCTTCCCAAATAAGGCACTGCTATACAAGCTGCTAAGATAAATGCGTAAAATAAATAAGCAAATACGGTGTAGAAACCTGCATCGATGATGAGAATAAAAACAGCAATAAAAGCAGCACTACCAATCCACACTAACTGCATGCCGTATTTTTGAGACGTATCGAAAATATTTTGATGCTCTTCATTATAAACAGCAGCGTAGATGTTTAACCAGCCCATTAACACGAGTAATGAATAGGTTAGAATAGTTAACTTATCTACCCCAAAAAATAAATTATGTTCGTCTTTTCTCAATGTTTCTTTTTTGTTTTAGTGGATCGCCTGCCCAATAAATTCTTACCTCCAATTAAATCTGCCTCCATCATTCGTTTTTCCATTTCGGGGCGTGTTACTTTTCCTGTTAAATATTTTTCAATCATTAAACTAACGATGGGTGCGCTCCAGGTTCCTCCAAAACCGGCATTTTCCACAAAGCAAACCATCGCAATTTTCGGTTTATCTCTTGGAGCAAAAGCTAAAAATACAGCATGATCATCTCCATGAGGATTTTCAGCTGTTCCTGTTTTTCCGCAGGCAACTATACCAGGTATTTTAGATGCAGTGGCTGTTCCCGCATCAAAACATTTTTGCATTCCATCGTGAACAATATCATAATATTTACTTTCCTGCACAACGGTTAAATGTTTCTCTTTAAACTTTGGATCCAAGTATTTTTCCATACCAACTCCTTTGATGCAATGTGGCGTATAGAAATAACCCTTGTTTGCAACAATAGCCACCACATTAGCCATTTGAAACGGAACCAATAACAATTCTGCCTGACCAATTCCTAAAGATACAACGGTATTACTTCTCCAATGATTTTTGCCAAATACTTTATCATAATATTCAACAGATGGGACATTCCCTGGTTTATCATAAGGCAAATCGGTGCCTAATTTTGTTCCTGGCCCAAAAGAACGAACGGCATCACGCCAGTGATTGTAGCCATCGACAAAATTCGGAAATCTTTTTTGATCGACAATTTTAGAGAAAACATAGCTATAGTATGAGTTACATGATGTTGCTATGGAGCCCGGCAGGTCAGTAGAAGGATGGGGGTGACATTTTGGATGGCCGCCCATTGGAGGATAACCGCCATGGCAGGGGAAAACCGTTGAGCGTTCAATCAATCCATCATTTTGTGCAATCAATGCATCAATCAATTTAAAAGTGGAACCGGGAGGGTACATTGCTGTTAAAGCCCGATTAAATAATGGAAGATTTAATGTATCTAAATATAATCTGGTGAAGTTTTTTGACCGCTCTTTACCACCAACCAAGATATTTGGATCATAACCGGGAGCTGAGATCAGGCAAAGAATTTCTCCCGTTGTAGGTTCAATAGCCACAATAGCTCCTTTTTTTCCTTTCATTAATTTTTCGCCATATTCTTGTAAATCAATATCAATACTACTAAATAAAGGTTTACCAGCTACTGCCGCGGTGTCAAATAACCCATTCATGTAACGGCCTTTTGTCTTATTGTGAACATCTACCATCACAATCTGTGTTCCTTTTTTTCCTCTCAATGCTTCTTCATACGACCTCTCAATACCACTGATACCAATATAATCGCCTTCTCTGTAATATAAATCTTTAGCCGCTTTTTCTTTACTTACCTCACCAACATAGCCTAATAAATGTGCGGCAACTGGTCGTGGGTAGCGCCTAACGGTTCTCGACTGTACGTCAAACCCTTTGAATCGGTATATTTTTTCTTGTAAAGCAGCGTATACTTTTGGAGATAATTGTTTTTCGAAAATACTTTCCTTACGAGGAGAATTAGGCGCCTGCATGGCTTTTTTCATGCGGCGTAAAAAATCATCTTTGGTAATTTCCAATACTTTACAAAGCGCTAATGTATCGCAGTCTTTTACGAGCTTTGGCGTCACTAATAAATCATAAGACAAAACATTTTGCACTAATAATTTTCCGTTTCGGTCAAAAATATAACCTCGTAAGGCATATTCTGTTCGCGATTTTAAAGCGTTATTACGTGCCTGCAATGTGTACTGATCATCAATTAGCTGAATATAGAATAAACGAGAAATATAAACAATGGCCACAAAAATAAAGAAGCCACTGATGATAAATTTTCTATCTGAAAGATGGGAGTTGTTATTCATTCCGAGTTTTTTTGTAGAACAAAAACTGAATGACATAAACAAATACAAACGTGCCAATCGTACTTAAGATGACTCTCAGGAGCGTTCGGAAAAATTCGTCAAAACGAAAAATCTCCAGATAAAAGAAAAATAAATGGTGAATGAATATCATTAAACCGGCATAAGTAACAAACCATATGGATCCCATGGAATCTACAGTAGGAATCAATCCCGGGTCATAACCTTCCCTTGGAGAAAGTAATTTTAAAATGTAATATCTCGAAAAACCTATCAACGTACAGGCTGCGGCATGGAGACCTGCTGTATCATAAAACATATCAATTGTTAAACCTATAAAAAAAGAAGCAAGGAGCACTACTAGTTTAGGCGTTTCAAAAGGCAGCAATAAAATAAAGAGTATATAAGGTAGAAGTATAATATAGGATCCTAAACGGATATTCTGAACAATCAGTACTTGCAAGAGAACTAATAATATAAACCGGATACTATTTTTGATGACGTTATTTATCACTTTGTACCTGAGATTTAATTTCTAAACTGTCTCTTTCCGTTTTATAATTATATTTAATGACAGACACATGATTTACCTTTTTGAAATCAGCGCTTAACCTCACTTTTACTGTGAAATAAGATTCATTAGATCTTTGTTCAAAGCTTTCAACAAATCCAACTAAAATTCCTTCGGGGAAAATACCGGATAAAGAACTGGTAATAACCGTGTCTCCTTTTTTAATTTTGGCATGAGTGGGAATATCGGTAAGATTTGAAAACCGGTAATCTGAACCATCCCATATTAATGGTCCATAAGATGCGTCTTTTTTTAACTGGCAATTTACTCTCACGTCTTTATGGAGGATAGACATCACAGAAGAAAAGTTGGTAGAAACATCCTTCACAATGCCCACAATTCCATCGCTGGTTATTACAGCCATATCGTTGGTAACACCCTGATCTGAACCGACATTAAGGGTTAAGTAATTATTTCTTCTATTCACACTACTGTTGATCGCTTTACCGCTCATGAATTCATATTCCTGTTTATACAAGGTATCATGAATTTTATATGTTTTTAAAGGCAGGGCGGCATAACCTAATTTGATTCTGTTCAATAAAAAAGTATTCATTTTTGAAAGACGTTCGTTCTCGTCTCTCAAAAGCAAATATTCTTTAGCATTAGACTCCAGCTCATAAACCTTGGAACTAACTTTGTTCGAAGAATTTAATAAACTGGAGCCCTGATAGCCGTTATTTTTAATTAAAATTAAGACACAAATAAATTCTAAAAACAGAAACACAAAGAAGAAATTGTTTCTATATAAAAAATTTAAAAGGTTCTTCATTTATGATTTAAAAACTGATAGATAGTTTAGAATTTTAAAGCAATACCACCTTGTATTGGTGTAGACATATCCCAACCTAATTCAGCATAAACACCGAAGTTTTTAGTGAAATAATATCTGATGCCAGCTGTAAAAGCACTGTAAGCACCAGATTGAGCACCGCTATATGCATAATTCCCATAAGGATCATTTGTAGTACGAGAATAAGTTCTGATATTGTAACCTAAACCAACATTGGCATAACAATCTATTTTTTCTTTAGTAAAAAAATGGTATGTTGCGCGGGCTCCAACAGTAAATGTTTTGAATTTGTCGGTTTGGTTATAGGTTTCATAATAATAACCATTATTATTATTCCATTTATATTCTGTATAAGCGAAATTAACCGTAGTAGAATTGTATCCTAAAACAAATCCTGCACCAAGTGTATGTCCCCATTTAAATTTTACAATACCAAAGTCACCTTTTAAAATTAATGGGCCAATACCTCTTACAGTAGTTGAATTGTATGCACCATTTCCTGTATATTGTGTACGTTTATCTATACGGTTAAAATCAGGAAAACCAAGTCCGGCTGTGATAACAACAGTTCCTTTGTCAAAAGCAGTGTTTTCGTCCTGCGCGGACATTTTTGTGTTTGATAAGAATAATGTTCCTAATAATAGGAATGAGAATACTTTTAATTTTTTCATAAGTAATTGTTTTTAATGTTAATAATTTTTTCTTATTTTTTATTTTATTAAGAAAGGAAATTTGTGAACATTTTTAAGGGCAATACCGGTTCCACGGGCAACAGCTCTTAACGGATCCTCACATACATGGACCGGTAATTTTGTTTTTAGTGAAATGCGTTTATCTAATCCTCTTAATAAGGAGCCGCCACCAGCCATGTAAATTCCGGTACGGTAAATATCTGCCGCCAATTCCGGCGGGGTCATCTCTAATGCATTTAATATCGCTTCTTCAATTTTTGAAATGGATTTATCAAGACAGTGGGCAATCTCCACATAACTTACAAATACTTCTTTAGGAATACCACTCATTAAATCCCTTCCCTGTACAGCATAATCAGCCGGAGGGTTTTCAATTTCTGTCATGGCAGCTCCTACTTCAATTTTTACCTGTTCAGCACTTCGCTCACCAATTAAAATATTATGCTGGCGACGCATATATTCTTCAATATTTGCGTTAAAATCATCACCTGCAATACGTGTTGATTTATCACATACGATACCACCTAAAGCAATCACGGCAATTTCAGAAGTACCGCCACCAATATCGATGATCATATTCCCCAT